>JAUCPW010000006.1 GCA_030373045.1 Candidatus Fermentibacter sp. | reverse complement strand
ACGGGATGGATGACCTTCCGACGGGTCATGCGCAGTCGATGGGCCCCAGAAGGCTCGTGGTTCTCCTGGTCACCATCTATCCCATGGATATCAGGCCGCACTGGAGAACCGAAGGGATCCACACCGTTGCGACGACATGGGAGAAGATCTGCGCCATGCGCTCCCATCCGAAGTCCGACGAGATCATGCGCTACTTCCGCTGGAAGCTCGGGCACACCCGGGAATACCTGGTCGAGCGCCTGCGCCAAGAGGAGGAGGGATTCCCCATCCCCCCCGATGAGATGGAGCTGTTGAGCCAGAGCGGGAAAGAGAAGTGAGAGATGCCTTCGGCCGCCTGCGGGCGGCCGTCGAAGCGCCCTGGAAAGGGCGACCGATGCGGAGATGGAGAGATGAAACTGGTATCGAGTGACGGCACGAGGTTCGAGATGGGTGTGGCACGCTATTCGTACGACCCTGACAAGGTTTTCATCTGGGCGGAAGAAGACCTGAACTGGCTCCGGGTCGAGGTCCGGGCGGTCGACGCCGAGGGGCGGACGTGGAGCGCTGCCGATTCATGCCTGATGACGCACGAACTGGTGCAGCTCGCAGGCTGGCTCGGGGGTCTTCCGGCCCTGGAGTCGGACACGGCCTCGATATGCTTCATGGAACCGTGCCTGTCGTTCGAGGCGGCGAAGGACGACGGGCTGTACCTGTTCACCGTCTTTCTGGAGTGCGAACTGGGAAGGCCCACGGGCTCGGGATCGGAAAGGGAGCGCGTGGATACGAAGCTCCACTTCATGCTGACCCCGGAAGAACTCGGAGAAGCAGTCGCGAGCTGTCGCAGTCTCGCGGAATTCTACCCGGTGAGATCGATGCCGGATCACCTGTCGAGAGGAGACTGATGGCCCTGGATGCCCCCTGGCTCGACTGCTGCGCGGACCCGCTCCTCGAGACGGAGAAGGTCCTGAACAGGGACGACCACGACAGGCAGACTCTCTGCCGGTGTCAGACCTGCGGGGCATGGTGGTTCGACCGCTTCTACGAGTACATCTACTTCGACGCGGATCTGCCCGACGACCAGATACGCTGGTTCGCACGCCTCGCCGAAGCCGAGGCGGCCGGCCTCATGTCCGCGAACGGGCCCGGCATCTCGTTCCTGGCGGGGCGGCCCTGTGTCCGTCTCGACACGAGCGGCGCAATGAGAACCACCTACCCGCCGTTCTGACCCTTTTGTCGCATTCCAGACAGCGAGCCCGGTTCACTTCGATCCGATCGTCAGGCTGCCCTTGATCTCGCACTGCCGGATATCCGGGACATTGAACCGGAAACGGGTTCTCAGTTCGCCGAGGAGGATGTTCGCATCGTCGATGCACAGCCTGCCTTCGAGTATCGCCATAACCACTAGATCACGAGTAGTCACGATGCGGCCAGACAGTCCGGCGGCCTCTGTCAGCCTTCTGAAGCATCGGGCCTTCTCGTCGCAGCCGAGCAGAATGCCGGTCGCAATGCTGAAGGCTATGCACGATGCCTCGCCGCGACCGAGGCCCGATTCGATTGCGGCGATGAACATGTCTAGAGCCGATGGATCGGGATCGATCAGCTCGATACGCCCTGCCGAGATGGAATCCTTGAGCTCTTCCCGCTGACTCTTGTCGGTGATCTCGTCCAGTACGGACCGGGTGACGACAGGACGCAGAGACGCCGACTTCACTAGGATATCCAGCCGGCCCAGCCTGAGATAGTTGATCAGGATGCAGGCATCCAACACGATCCTGCGCCGTCCTGGTGTTCCAGCGCTGGGTTCGGCCCCTGGATCAGTCATCCGCGCCGACTGTCGTCAGAGCGTCTTCCACTGCTGACCTGTCGATGCCGACGAGTTCGGCGATCTCGATCAGCCGCCCGGAGGTGATCTCGCCCCTGCGTCTGGCCTCGAGCGCCAGGCCCAGCATCCTCGACGAGAAGCTGTAGTCCTCGCTGTCCTCGAACCACTGGCGATCCCGGAGGAGCTTCTTCAGAGCAGCGAGAGCCCCGCTCCTGCTGGCTTCGAGGAATCGATCCCTCTCTTCGTCGCCGAGGAACCCCAGGTTCGACAGCCGGAACGCCGCAACCTCGGGACTGACACCGTAGTGCCGTGCAAGCAGCAGGATGTCGAATGCCTGTACGGAATGCCGGGATGCCACGTTCCTTTCGTTCACCCGTACGCTGTCGCCGCCGCCATAGGCCGAGTACTCGACACGAGACGGCCTACCCTTGCCGCTCTCCTGCAGGAATGACCTGCATCCCGCATCCGGAGCGAGGAATGCCGCAGCGAAAGCGTTCGCACGCACCTCGAGGAGCAGGTTCGATTCATCCTCGATGCTCACCACTACGCTCGAATCCTCTCTGAGATCCAGGATGACATGGGCATACTCGTGGGCGAAGGAGAACCTCCTCCTGGAAACCGGATGGGAACTGTTGACGAAGACGAAGACCCCGTGGGGGCTCAGGATAGAAACGCCGGAAACATGGCTTGAGAGGGTGGTCTGGGAGGTGCAGATCCCCTCACCTTCGAGAAGGCTGACCATGTTGTCGACAGGAGCATCACCGAGACCCAGCCGGCGTCTCTCGGAGGCGGCCGCCCTCTCGCCCTGCCTCACAGCGTCCATCTTCGACGACGGAGCGGCGGAAGGGTATCTGATCTGCCCGTCTCCGGATCTATCTATTCCGAGGACACTCTCGAGAATCGCTGCTTCTTCGCCTATCCTCAGACACTTCTGGATGGATTCGTAAGCTTCGACGTTCCCCTCGAGAGCAGGATCAGCACGGAGCATCACGAGAGCAGGATCGATCCCTGCCGGGCCGGATACGAGGGTCCTGAGATCGCACCCCAGCCGATAGGCCAGTTTGTCCAGCACCGACAGGCCGGGCTGGGTCTCCCCCGACTCGAGCAGCACGAGCATCGAGCGGGAGATCCCCAGCCACTTCGCCAAGGTGTCCTGGCTTATGCCCTGTCTCTCGCGGATCAGGCGGATCCTGTCGCCGATCCTCACTTCGGGCATCAGCCCTCCCTTCTCAGAGCCCCAGCAGCGGCAGGCTCTTCGGAGTCAGACAGTCGAGAGTCAGATGGGATTCGTATCCGCAGGAGAACCCCGCTACAAAACAGAGGATACACCGAAGAACCTGGTACAACGAAAGGTCTTCCGTCGGGATCGGCCTTCTGTTCTCTCGGTACCAGATAAAGGCCGCCTCGAGCTTCTCGAGCTCCTTTTGAAGCTCGGAAACCGCCTTAACGGTTCCAGCAGCGACGAGAATGCCACCGATGTACGAGTGGCAGAACCCTCTGTGTTCAGGACTGTCTGCCGGTTCGAGCCAATCAGGAGTACAAGAGCCTATCATCGACGCGATGATCGCTATCCCTTTCTCGATCGGACTCGGTTCGGTGGTCAGAACTCTCCTGCACGCAGGTATGGCAGCAACTCCAGCGGCGAATCCCACCAAAGCGTGCGCATCTTTCCCTGGCATGATGATCACCTCCTTTCCGGCTGTACTATAATGATATAGCAGCATTTGTCAAATATCGTCACATGTCGTTATATTGTTGTGGTGCATGCTACTAGTGGTATACTCCATCAGAGGCTGGCTTGTGAGGGATGCCTGGTCTCGTCGTATCGGGGAGCTGCCCGATTCAGCCCCTGTTCGTCGTCAGGTCGTATTGGGAGAATCCTCCAGGCAGTCCTCGACCGAGAGGACCTTCACCGAATCGGGGTCGGGGAAGTACCAGTTGTCGTGATAATCGTTGGTCGTCAGCGCCTTGACCATGCTTCTCTCGTCGACCTTCACAGTTCTTGTCCGGCTCTCGAGGCTGCTTCCCCCTACATGGGTCATGGTTTCAGGAACTAGGATCTGCACGAACTTCCGTGAGGGGCTCGCAGGGCGACCCTTCGGCCACATCTCGATTAAAGACTTGAATGCATCTGGTTTAGCGTTCGATTCAGCGAGCTTTCGCCATGCCTCCATCAGGTCCTGCCAGGCTGGGGTGTTCTGCAGGGCTCTGAAGCAGTCATACGGCAGATGACCCTTCATATCGTTCAGAGCGTAGCAGACAATGCAGAGTCCTTTTGAGTCGTCTCGAGGGGATAGATGATCGACAGATGCGTAGAGGGGATGAGAACCAAACAGTTTTCTAATAGGTCTACCGTGAATGCCTCTGAAGAGCAATCTAGCTTCTGAGAACTTGCATAACCCTTTCTGATCCTCTATTAGGTCCAAAAAGAACTGGTACTTGTTCTTCCCGATATAGTTCTCCGGGCAATAGCTGGTGTGATTCTTAGCCCATCTAACGTGATCAGGCGTGATCTCAAAACACCCTGTCTTGCCAGCCATCCACACACCTCCTGCAGGAATACTGCTACGGTCTCGAGTCAGTGAACGACACCGGGATCAGGATCCCCGACACGGGGCAGTGGATGTAGCAGGAGGCGACGCGCTTCCCCATGGTGGCTTCGAGCATGCCGCGGTAGGCGGCAAGCTGGCCGGCGTACTTCATCACTTCCATGGTCGCCTGGGTGCGGCTCCCGGGGAACGTCTTGTGGTCGATCAGCACGTGGCTGTCGCCCGCATCGACCACGAGGTCGACCGTGCCCGACATCGTCCCGCCGCCTCCGGTTGCGGCCGTGAGCGGCAGTTCACGCAGGATGCGCGAGCCCGGCCACGTCGTCCGGATCCAGTTCCAGAGCCTGTCGGCCATGCCAACCAGGTCGGCGGGCGGGATGGCCCGGGCGACCTCCCAGCCCTCGAGCAGGCGGACCGCGATGGCTGCCCTGAGTTCGGGGGAGTAGCTCATCCTGTCGGCGGCGAAGAACCCGTGGACGGCGTTCCCCAGGCGGTCCCAGGCATCTACGGGGCCGATCCGCACGGGATCGCCGATGACTATCGGCTCTCCGGCAGCGGCTTCGACGGCAGCGGCTTTCGAGGGATACACGACCGCCGGCGGGTACTCCGTGGGCGTTCCCTCGGGCAGCATCGGCTCAGGCCCGGGCTGCCCCGCCTCCATTTCGGCGGGCATCGCCTCCCTGCGCTTCAACCGCACGGGCACTCCCGCCCAGGTGACGTCGTCCGCCTCCGGCTGCGTCACTCCTTCGGATTCCGGGGTCTTCAGCAGTTCGAGCGCCCCCTTCGCCAGTGCGCCCTTCCGCGAGGCAAGCACCAGCCTGTCGCGCGCCCGCGTCCAGCCGACATAGAGCAGCCGCATGCGTTCGCACCGGTCCCTCTCGCAGACCACCTGCGCCTCGCGGCCCGCTTCCAGCCTCTCGATGAACGGTACGCCGCTGGATGCCTTCCCGTACGGATTGGGCCAGTAGCGCATCCACCTTCCGGCCAGGGGATCGGCCAGGTCGAGTACATCCCCCTCGGCCATGACATGCAGGCCAAGGGCGGCGTTGCCCTTCTCGCCCTTCTCCAGCTCGAAAAGGATCGTGACTGGCCACTCCAGCCCCTTCGCGCTGTGCCAGGTGCTGACCGTGACTGCATCCGGGCCGGAAGCCTCGCCCTGGTCGTCGGCCTCGTCGGCTGCAAGGCCGGAGAGGTGCTGCAGCAGGCCCACTACCGTGGCGGCCGAACCCTCTTCGAGCCGCAGATTCCGGTAGTTCACGGCATGGGCCCGCAGTTTCTCGAGGTTGGCCAGCCTTGCCGGGGTGCTTCCCCACCTGTGGCAGATCTCCACTGCCCTGGCGGCTTCCATCACCGAGTCGACGGCCTCGACGGGCGACGCCCCCGGGAATGCCTCCCGGGCCTCCCTGACAGCGCTGACGATCCCGCAGTCCGCGAATGCGCGATCACCCGCGGCCTCCACCACACGGGTAAGCCACGCGTCTCCGTTGCCGGGGTATTCCTCGAGATAGGCCAGCTCGGCTTCGGCTAGAGTATCTCCCGAATCGGCCCAGAGCCTCAGGCCGGCCATGACGAGCCTGCCCTCGGGTGTCGCGAGCAGGCCGGGCCTCGGGATGCACACGCGGATGCCGCGCTGCTCCAGAGCCCTGGTGACCAGCTTGCAGGTATTCCGCGTCCTGCACAGGATCGCGACGTCACCGGCCCGCAGATCCCTCACATGGTCAGTGGCACGGTCGCGCACCGGTACGCCGTCGGTGAGGAGCCGGCTGATCGCCTCCGAGACAGCCTGGCAGTCGTCGCCCTTGTTCTTCGACTCAAGCGACCAGTGCTCGACTATCTCCCCCATGGGCTCGGCCGGCTCCTCCACAGCGGGCTCGAGCCTCACACGGCCCGGGGGGATGCCCGTGGTCGAGAAAGGCGGCACGAAGAGGGCCGAAGTCAGCTCGACCAGCGCGGGACGGCTGCGCCAGCTCTTCGGCAGCGTCTCGGGCTCGTTCCCTTCGCAGAGCCTCTCGATCGCGGCGTCGATCAGGGCCGGATCGGTGCCGCGGAAGCCGAAGATCGCCTGCTTCTGGTCGCCCACCCAGACGCTTCGCTTCGCAACCGAGGCAAGCCTGAGGAAGATCGCGAGCTGGATCGGGCTGGTGTCCTGGAACTCGTCGACCAGAACGAGGTCGATCTCGCGCGACAGCCTGTCCCTGACCCCGGGGCGGTCCAGCAGCTCGAGGGCGTACATCTCCTGGTCGGTGAAGTCCATCATGCCGTGGGTCTGCTTGTAGGCCTGGTAGGCTGCCATCGTCCTTCGCGCCAGCTCGAAAACGAGGCCGATCGCATCCGAGAGATCCTGGCGGAGCCCCGGGTGCTGGTCGTGGGCTGCGGCGGCCTCCTGCACGGGTGCGAAGGCATCGCGCGACCCCTTGCCGACAGCCGCCGAAGCGGTTGTCGCCCATTCGCTCCAGGGTATGGGCTGCCCGTTCCGCAGCGTGCGGATACGGCCGGTCAGCTTGTCGACGACTCC
>JAUCPW010000005.1 GCA_030373045.1 Candidatus Fermentibacter sp. | reverse complement strand
CCCCCCCCCCCCCCCCCCCCCCCCCCCCCCCCCCCCCCCCCCCCCCCCCCCCCCCCCCCCCCTCGTTTGTCCGGGTCCTACCTTACCACGGTCATCCTGGCGGTGTCGGACACGCTTCCGACGGTGGACCGGATGAAGTAGATGCCGTTGCCCAGATCAGACGGGACGGTCCAGCCGAAGGCGTGCGTGCCCGCCTCGACTTCGCCGAGCGTAGAGCCGGCCACGATGCGGCCGGACAGGTCGAACACCTCGATCTCCACCCTGCCTGCCTCACCGGTGTAGATCTCGAACAGGGCCGTCTCGCCGACCGGGTTCGGATAGACGGCGCTCATGGCAAGGCCGGGCGCGACGACGGGTTCGAGGGCGGTCTCGACCCCCACCGCGATGGCGGCCTGCACCGCGGCGAGCGCGTCGATGCGGCCGGAGCCCGTGGCGTTGTCCTTGCCGGCGGGCAGGAGGTCGAGGGCGGTCTGCTCCATGATCTGGTCGATCTGGGAGACTGTAAGGTTCGGGTTGGCGTCGAGCATGAGGGCGGCCACGCCGGCGACGTGGGGGGTCGCCATCGAGGTGCCGTCCATGGATTCGTACCCGCCGCCCCAGGAGGTGCTGATCACGCCCACGCCGGGACCGGAGATGTCCGGGTCGATCAGCGGCGCGGCAACCGTGTAGTCCGGCCACCAGGTGACGGGGCCGCGGCTGGAGAAGGATGCCACCGTGTCGTTCGAATCGGTTGCACCCACCGTGACCACGGCGGTCTGGCCGCCGTGCTGGGTCTGCTGGGGATGGAACCAGGGCGGGGGCGCGTCGCCGCTGGAGAGGACCGTCCCTATGCCGGGGCCGTCGTTGCCCGCGGCCACGCTGTGGAAGACGCCCGCGGTCAGGAGGCTGGCCTCGGCGTTGCGGAGCGTCGTGTTGCCGTGGGTGGAGCCGAGCGACATCGTGAGAACGGCCGCCCCGTTCTCGGTCCCGAACTCCATCGCCTCCACCCAGGTGTTCTCGCCGCCGTAGTAGTAGTTGATGCGCAGGGCCATGCACTGCGCCCCGGGGGCGACTCCGGTCTGCGTACCGCCGGTGCCGTCGCCGAGCACCGAGCCGGAGACGTGGGTGCCATGGCCGTAGTCGTCCATGGGATCCCAGTCGTCGTCGTAGAAGTCGTACCCGCAGTGGCCGGAGCCGTCGTCCCACATCTGGTTCGCCAGGTCCGTGTGCTCGTAGTCGGTGCCCGTGTCGATCACGCCCACCACGACTCCGGTGCCGTCGTAGCCGAGGGCCCAGACGTCATCGGCGTTTATCTTGGTGACGCTCCAGACTATGGCCTTGTCGAGCTCCTCGCCGGTCGCTGGATGCCTGTCCACGGGTTCGATGAGACCGGCCTCCGGGTCGGCCGCGCTCTCGACGAGGACCACGTCGGTCCTCGCAGCGAGGGCGGTTATGAGGGCGGGCGAAGCCTCGCAGTAGACCGCGTTCGCCAGCCAGTGGCTCTGGATCCCGGACACGGAGCCCTCGTCCCAGCGGCCGAGCTCGTCGAGAACGCCTGCCTGGGAGACGCCCGCGATGTCCTGCAGGGCGTCGACCACGAAGGCCTGCCTCTCGGCCCTGGTCATGCCTGCAGTCACCGAGCCGATCCAGGAATCGTCCAGGCCGCCCTGCACGAGTACGAACACCGGCAGGAGGTCGTCATCCCCGGCGAGCGCCAGCTGGTGCTGGAGGTCGGGGGCGATGGCGCCGGCCATCGCGACGGCCGAGAACGCGAGGATCAATCCGAAAGTCCTCACAGGTCGTCTCCTCTCGTTTCTGGTGAATGGCGCCTTCGATACGAATGGAACATACCGGCCCCGGGCGTCGACAACAATGCCGGGTACGAGGGCTCCTGCGCCGCGGCGAGTTGTCGGTGCCGGGCCATCCCGGTAGAATCGGGGGCAGACCCGGAACGGCACCTGTATTACGAGGAGGACCACTTGAACGGCCTTGGCAGGATGTCCGTCCTCGGCTGCGGCCGATGGGGGAGCTTCCATCTCTGGTACGGCAGCAGGTGCGGGCTCGTCGTCACGGGATGGGAGCCCGCGGATTCCGAACCCTTCCGGGTGCTCGCGGAGAGCAGGGCGAACCGGCATCTCGCCCTGCCCCCGGATGTCGTCCTCACAACCGACCTCGACTCCGCACTGGAGACCGACATCCTCGTCATCGCCACCCCTTCGTCCGAACTGGGCGGGATCTGCTCCCTCCTGGGCGGGCGTGATCTCTCCGGGATCCATGTCGTCCTCTGCATGAAGGGCCTCGAGAGGGGCACCGGCAGGCGGCTGTCCGAGGTCT
Organism: Candidatus Fermentibacter sp.; assembly: GCA_030373045.1. Taxonomy (NCBI): domain Bacteria; kingdom Pseudomonadati; phylum Candidatus Fermentibacterota; class Candidatus Fermentibacteria; order Candidatus Fermentibacterales; family Candidatus Fermentibacteraceae; genus Candidatus Fermentibacter; species Candidatus Fermentibacter sp. The sequence goes on along the minus strand of JAUCPW010000005.1, from coordinate 55,205 downwards.
TCAGGGCGAACGGCCCCGAGCCCGCGAGCCTGTCGGCCTGGGTCGGTCCCGGGCACCCGTCCCTCCTGGCTGCAGGCCAGCCTACCTGCATGCTGATCGCCTCCGACGACGATGCGGCCTCGACCCTCCTGGCCGACCGGCTGGGGAGCAGGCTCGTCAGGCTCTACAGGTCCGCCGACATGACGGGATGCGAGCTGGGGGCGGCTTCGAAGAACGTCGTCGGGATAGCTGCCGGGCTCCTGGACGGCCTGGGCTGGCAGGGGCTCAAGGGCGCCCTCATGGCCCGCGCCCCGCTGGAGGTGGCCAGGCTCGTGGCGGCTCTGGGCGGCGACTGGCGAAGCGTCTTCGGCCTCTCGCACCTGGGCGACTATGAAGCCACGCTGTTTTCTCCGCTGAGCCGGAACAGGCTGATGGGAGAGTGCCTCGCGACGGGAAGACCCTATACCGAAGGCCTCGCCGAAGGGGTCGAGACCTGCGGCGCCCTCCTCCTGCTGGCCTCCCGCGCCGGTGTCGAGATGCCGATCACCGCGGCCGTGGGAAGGGTGCTGGACGGTTCGACAGGCCCGCAGGATGCAATTGCAGGGCTCTTCGACAGGCCGCTGAAGGACGAGTTCCCACGCTCCGCCGGAGGCGTCCTCTGAACGCGCTGGCCCTGGCGTCGGTTCTTGCGCTCGGCGGAACCGGCGCGGACATGCGGTACTTCTGGATGTCCGCCGACGGGCTGGAATCGGAGGCGAGGATCGACAGCCTGGTCGGGCTCGCTGCGGCGTCGGGCGCGAACGGCATCATCGTGCAGGTGATGGGCAGGGGGGAGGCATGGTACGTCTCCGACGTCCTCCCCGAAGCCCGTGTGCTAGACAGGTACGATCCCCTCGCCCGGGTCCTGCTCCGGGCCGGACCGCTCGGTCTCGAGGTCCATGCCTGGGTGAACGCCTTCCTGTCGTGGTCCGCGCCCGATCCGCCGGCCGACCCAGCTCACGTCCTCCTGGCCCATCCCGAGTGGTTCCTGGCCGATCTGCGCGGCAGATCGTCCGCCGACTACTCCCGCTCGGAATGCGAGGCCGCGGACATAGTCGGGGCGACCCTGTCGCCGGCCATCCCCGCCGTGAGGTCGCGCCTGGCAGCGATCTGCGCGGAGCTCGCCTCCGAATACGACCTGGACGGCATCCATCTCGACTACATCAGGTACCCGAACGCCTCGTTCGGATTCGAACCCGCCGCCCGGGCCGGTTTCTTCCTGGCCTCCGGCGTCGATCCGGTCGACCTGTATCCTGCGCCCGGCAGGACGAGGCCCGCGGTCGAGGGCATGGGCGAGGCCTGGCGCGGCTACAGGGCGGCGCAGGTCACGGAGAGCGTGAGGTCGGCGCGGGCCGCGGTGAGGTCGGCCGATCCATCGCTGACGTTCTCCTGTGCCGTGATGGCCGATCCCTCGTCGGCCCTGACCGACTACGCATGCGACTGGCAGGGCTGGCTCGGCGGCGGGCTGGTCGATTTCGTCTGCCCCATGGCCTATACCACGAACCAGTCCAGAGCCGGGGAGCTGGCCGTGTCCACCACGCAGGAAGAGCCCGGGAGGGTGGTCTACGGCGTGGCCGTCTACAACCAGAGCGTGACATCCGCCCTCGTCGGCGCGCGCGCGGCGCGTGCACACGGCGCCGGCGGCATCTGCGTCTACAGCGTCAACACTCTTGCTCCCGCCGACTCCGCCGCTCTCGAGGAGTTCTGGGGGGGAGGAACCGCCGCCCGTCATCCCCTCGACCCCGGGCTTTTCCACATGACCGCCAGGATACCGTTTTGAGGCTCTTCATGCTGGCCAGCGGCTCGGACGGCAACTGCATGCTCGTCGAGCACGACGGGTACTCCATCCTCATGGACGCCGGGCTCTCGTGCAGGGAGATCGGGCGCAGGATGGAGGAGGCGGGTGCGGGAGGGATGCAGCCTTCCGCCCTTTTCCTCACGCACGAGCATTCGGACCACGTCAGGGGCGCCAGGGTGACGGCGAGGAGATACGGCCTGCCCGTCGTCTGCAGCCCCGGAACCGCCCGAAGGACTCCGGGTCTGGCCGACGTGCCATCGGTGCGTCCGCTGGCCCCCGGTTCCTCGACCTGCGAAGGCCCCTTCACCGTCAGGAGCTTCCTCCTGCCACATGACGCGGAGGAGCCCAGTGGATATGTAATCGAGTGGGAAGGCGGCCGGCTCGGCATCGCGACCGACCTCGGCTGCTGGAGCCACCTCGTGGCGGAGAGCCTCGCGGGATGCACGGGTCTGGTGCTCGAGTTCAACCACGACGAGGAGATGCTCTGGAACGGCGGGTACCCCTGGCCCCTCAAGCAGAGGATCGCCTCTTCGAGGGGGCATCTCTCGAACGCCAGCGCATCCTCGCTGCTGGCGAGGGTCTCCCACGGGGGGCTGGGCTACGTGGTGCTGGCGCATCTCAGCAAGGAGAACAACAGGCCGCCGCTCGCCCTCGAGGCGGCGGGCGCGGCGGCGGGTTTCTGCGGGGAGATCCTGGTCGCGGGTCCCGAAAGGGCGTTCGAAGCCCCGCGCATCTAGTGTGAGGAGGTTCCCTTGAGGCTTACGCTCGCGCTTCTCGCGGCCCTGTGCGCTGCCGCACCGGCGGAGATCACGGCCGGCATGTCGGCCGGGCCGGTGTTCCCTGCCGGAGGCTGGGGGGACAACATCGGTACCGGTCTGGATCTGCAGGTCTTCGGGCGCTGGATGTTCAACGACAGGTTCGGAGCCGGCCCGGGGGTCTCCCTGTCGATGTACGGCGACGAATACGACGGCGACGCCTCTCTCACGGTGCTGACCCCGGAGCTGAGCGCGGCCTTCCATCTCAGACCCGGGGCGGCGAGCTTCAGTCCCGGCCTCGAAGCCGGGATCGGGTACTCCCGTTCGAAGCTCGAAGCGGGGAACGGCAGCGATCCGGCGTCGTGGGACCCGTCCTGGCGAGCCGGGTTCCGATGGGAGTTCGGCATGGGCGCCGGGTTCAGGGGTGCCGCAGGATTCGACTTCAGGGGAGTTCTCGCCGAAGGCGAGTCCGGGGACGCGTTTGCGCTCGTCTTCAGGGTCTCGAGGGAGGTCCTGCGATGAAGAGGCTGTTACCCCTGCCCGTGCTGCTCCTGGCCGCCTGCGGGAGCAATCCTCTCTATCTGAGGCTCGGCGCGGACTACTATCCCGTGACGACGATCGGGAACCAGTGGGAGTACGAGGTCGAGGGCGGCGGTTATCTCATCACGACGGTGATAGACCAGACCGTCATCGGCGAGCGCACCTGCTACAGGCTCCAGACCGGCGCCGGCTATGCGTACTGGGCAGCCGAGGATGGCCGGCTCGACCACTACGAGGACCACAGGGTCGTGTTCAACGGATACGAGGTGCCGGTGCTCCAGGCCTGGGTGACGTATCTCGACTTCCCGCTCTGCACGGGCCAGTCAAGGGTCGATTCCGCATCGACGTACGTGACGGCGCAGGGAGTCACGATCAGCCACAGGTGGAGACGCGAGACCACCGTGTCCGGCCTGGGGCAGCTCGGCTCCTGGGACGAGTGCTACATCATCCAGCAGCAGGAGAGGACCATCGACTGGGTCCAGACCGGAGGGTTCGACCCCGAGACGCTTCTCGTGGAGAGGACGCTCTGGCTGGCACCCGACGTGGGCCTGGTCAGGAAGGTGACTCCCGACAGCACGATCACGCTGACGAGCTTCACTCCCGGGAGCTGACGCTTGCCCGGAGCCTGGATCTTCTCGGCCGCCTTCGTGCTGGTATACATCTACATCTCGACCGCCGGGCGCCTCAGGGGCCCGGCGGTGTGGTGCGCGGCGGCCCTGGCCTCCGCCGCATGCGCCATCGCCGGTGACTCTCCCGATCTCGCCGCACTCATGGGACGGGTCGACGTCAACATCCTCCTCATCTTCTCCGGCATCATGCTCCTAGCCGAGGTGCTGATCGAGACCAGGGCGCCCGCGTGGGCGGCCGAGAGGATAGTCTCGGTGTCCGGCACGCTGGGGAGGGCGTCGCTGCTCATCTGCGTCCTGGCGGGGGCGGTTTCGATGTTCGTCGAGAACGTCGCCACCGTGATGATCCTCGCACCGGTGGCCCTCGCGCTCTCGCGCAGGCTCGAGGCCGACCCGGTCCCCCTCCTGATCGGCATCGCCATCTCCAGCAACCTCCAGGGCACGGCAACCCTGGTGGGGGACCCCCCCAGCATGATACTGGCGGCGTCCGAAGGCCTCTCGTTCAACGATTTCTTCGTGCTGGACGGCATGCCCGGGATCTTCTTCGCCGTCCAGTGCGGGGCGGTCGCCTCGTTCTTCGTGCTCTGGCGGGTCTTCGGGAGGAGCAGGAGGGCGGTCGCCTGGAGCGGGGCCTCGGAGGTATCGAGCTGGGTCCCCGTGGTGATACTGGCCCTCGTTGTCGCGGGGCTTGCGCTGACAGGCTTCAAGGGCTCATCCGGCCCCGTGTCGGGCCTGATATGCGCCGCGGGAGGGCTGGCTGCCCTGACCTGGCATACCCTCAGCCACAGGGGGGTGCTGCCCGGGATCTTCAGGGCGAGGAAGGCCACGGACCTCGAGGAGGTCCGGGGCTCCAGGCAGATCGTGAGGGGCTTCGACCTGGACACGGTCATCCTGCTGGCGGGCATCTTCTTCATGGTGGGCGCCCTGGAGGAGTACGGCGTGGTCGACGCGATCGGCAGGTTCATCGCGGGGCTTTCGGGCGGCAGCGCCTTCGGGGCGTTCGCCCTGATCGTGATCTCATCGGTCGTGGTCAGCGCGTTCGTCGACAACGTCCCGTTCGTCACCGCCATGCTGCCCGTCGTCCACTCGGTCGCCTCGGACCTCGGCATCGCCGACTGGCGCTTCCTGTCGTTCGGCATGCTGATCGGGGCCTGCCTCGGCGGGAACATCTCGCCCGTGGGGGCCTCGGCCAACATAGTTGCAGTGTCCATGCTCAGGAAGGAAGGATACAGGGTGTCCTTCGGCAGATTCGCAGCTCTGGGGCTGCCCTTCACGCTGGCCGCAACCGCGGCGGGGGCGGCGTTCATCTGGTTCGTCTGGGGCCCCTGATGGAGCGGGAGATCCTCAGGCTGGGCTGGAGCGTCGGCAGGGAGACGCGCGTGGTGGCCGCCCGGGACTTCAGGGGCTTCTGCCGCGACTGCTCGGGCAGGCGCGTGTTCCTCGTGGCCGACGCCCGGGTGATGAGCCTGCATTCGCAGGCGATCTTCAGGGGAGTGGGCGACAGGCTGCTCGGAGCCTTCGTGATGGAGTCCTCCGAGAGGCTCAAGACCCCCCGGACGCTGCATGCGATCTGGTCCGAGATGCACAGGGTCGGGCTGGCCAGGAACGACGTGGTGCTGGCGGTCGGAGGCGGCATAGTTCTCGACGTGGGCGCATTCGCAGCATCCACGTGGGCGAGGGGGACGCGGCTGGTGCTCGCGCCCACCACTCTCCTGGCGCAGGTGGACGCCTGCCTGGGCGGAAAGACCGCGATCAACGTGGCCGGCACCAGGAACCAGGCCGGCACCTTCTATCCCGCAGAACTGGCCTGGATCTGCGCCGAGATCCTCACCACCCTCCCGGAGAGGGAGTACAGGTGCGGGTGCGGCGAGATACTGAAGGCCGCCATACTCAGCGGGGAGCCCGAGCTGCGGGAGATAGCCGGCGGCCTGCCGCTGCCCGGGCGCGAGCGCACGGAGTGGAGCCGCAGGGCCGCCGCCGCCTGCCTGTCCTTCAAGGCCCGCATCGTGGAGGCCGATCCGGAGGAGCATGCCGGAAGGATACTCCTCAACCTCGGGCACACGCTGGGGCATGCTCTCGAGAGCGCCACCGGATTCGGCCTGAACCACGGCGAGGCAGTAGCGCTGGGCATCCTGGCCTCGGCGGCCATGGCGAGGCGCCTGGGCGCCCCCGCCGATTTCTGCGAAGAGGTGCTGTCCTGCCTCTGCGGCCTGGGGCTTCCGGTCAGGCTCCCCAGGCGGGTGACGGGCATCGGCAGATTCCTCAGGCGCGACAAGAAGGCCCTCCCCGAAGGCACGCGGTGGATACTCCCATTCGGCTGGGGTGACTGCAGGCCGACGCTCCTGCCTCGCGACCTGGAAGGCGAACTCCTGGCTGGGGCGCTGGAAGAGCTGGCGTGAGGAGGGGAGCCGAGGGCTCCTTCTGGGACCATCTGGAGGAGCTCCGGAGGAGGCTGCTGTTCGTGACCGCCGCCGTCGCGGCATGCACGGCCGCGGCCTTCGCGTTCAGCGGCAGGCTGATGGGTTTCGTGCTCTCCACCTCCCCCGTCGGGCTCCAGACCCTGTCGCCCTACGAGGCCATCACCGCCAACCTCAAGCTGTCTCTGACGGCTGGCCTAGTGGCAGCTTCGCCGTTCGCGGCGTGGCACGCCTGGAGGTTCCTGTCCCCCGGGCTCTACCCTGCGGAGCGCAGGGTGCTCCTGTGGGGCTTCGCCCTTTCGGTCATGCTGTTCCTGGGCGGGGCGGCCTTCAGCCTGCTCGTGCTGCTGGAACCGACCCTCGCGCTGTTCAGGAGCTTCGAGGGGGGCATCGTGACGGGGAGCTGGACCCTGTCGAACTTCATGTCCTTCCTGGTCCAGTTCGTGCTCGTATTCGGGGTCTGCTTCGAGCTGCCGATGGTCGTGCTGCTGCTGGCCTGGCTCGGGATCGTGGAGCCGAAGACGCTTGGAAGGTACAGGCGGCACGTCATAGTCGGCCTTCTGGTGCTCGGAGCGATCCTCCCGCCCAACGACCCGCTGACGCAGGTGCTGCTGGCCGCGCCGCTCTACGTCCTGTACGAACTGAGCATCCTGGCGGCCCGGGTCGTGATCCGCAGGAAACCGGAAGAGGTGCATTGAATTGGAGGCGGTCCCATGCTGACGATCCCCCGCGGCACGACACTCGAACTGATCATCCCCGTGTTCAACGAGGAGGGGATCCTGGAGGCCCAGCTCGTGCCCGTGCTCTCGGACCTGCCCGAAGGCGCCTTCGTCACGGTGGTCGAGAACGGATCGACGGACGGGACTCCGGAACTGCTGGACGGCCTGGCGGCACGCTTCCCCTGCCTGAGGACCATCCGGCTGTCCGAGCCCAACTACGGGCTCGCGATGCGGAGGGGGCTGACCGGGGCGTCAGGCACGATAGTCATCACGGACGACCTGGACGTCCTGGACGGGGATTTCTGGCAGCGCGGGCTGGAGGCTCTCGAAACCGGTCCCGTGGACATAGTCCAGGGCTCCAAGGTCCTGGCGGGGCGCAACGACAGGCGGCCGCTCGTCAGGAAGGCGGCGACGCTCGCGCTCACCGTGTGTCTCAGGCTGATGCTGGGCTACAGGGGGACCGACACCCACGGCCCCAAGGTGATGCGCCTCGAGAGCATCCGCACGATACTGCCGGCATGCGGCATGGAGCTCGACATCTTCCCCACGGAGCTCGTGGTCAGGGCTCAGAGGGCCGGCCTCGCGGTGAGGGAGATACCGATCCACCTCCGCGAGATCAGGGCTACTCCGTTCCCTCTCCGGAAGAGGGTGCGCCGCGCGCTGCGCGACCTCTGGCGCCTCAGGAGGGCGCTCCGCCGCGGGGACTGACGCCCCACGCCCACCCTCGAGAACGCCACCCCCCAGGACGCTTTTAACTCCTTTAACTTTCTCCTCGACTCTCACCTGCAGGGATGATGCCGGTCATCCCGGTCGGCCTCGTCATATCGTTGTAAAAGAAGGTCTTATGGCTTGGAAGGACTCCGAGCGGGCCGGAGAAAGTTAAAGGAGTTAAAAGCGTTCTCGAGGGCTTGACATGCAAACAGATGTTTGTATCATCGGCCCGGAGGTGTTCCGGGAGTGACGGAGGAGATACTCGAGAACGTCGAGGTGATCTGCTGGTTCCGCAGCGGATGCGTGCTGCCCTGCCGCTTCCGCTGGAACGGGCGGGTCTACAGGGTGGCGCGGGTGTCCTCCTCGTGGGAGAGCCGCGACGGCGTCTACAGGAACCTCCACTACATGGTGAACACCATGTCCGGCGACGCCTACGAGATCCACCTCGACACGTCGAGCATGAGCTGGCGCCTCGACTATGGGTATGGTGCCACGTGAGCGCCATCACGCCGGGGAACCCGCCGGGCAGGACCATCCTGCATGTCGACATGGACGCGTATTTCGCCTCGGTCGAGACGCTGGGCAGGCCCGAGCTGCAGGGCAGGCCCGTCATAGTCGGCGGGAGCCCGGCGTTCCGCAGCGTCGTCTCCTCGTGCAGCTACGAGGCCAAGGCCCTGGGGATAAGGTCGGGCATGCCCATGCTGCAGGCCCTCCGCCTCGCCCCCGGTGCCGCGGTGGTCGAGGGCGACCACCACAAGTACTCCTCCTACACGAAGCGCATCCTGGCGATCCTCCTCGAGGTCACCCACAGGGTCGAGCCGGTGAGCATCGACGAGGCCTTCCTCGATGCGTCCGGCCTGCCGTACGACCCGGCCGCCCTCGCGATCGAGCTCCAGCATCGGATACTCGACAGGACCGGCCTCTGGGCCAGCGTCGGGATAGGGCCCAACAAGCTCCTCGCCAAGATGGCCTCGAAGAAGGCCAAGCCGAGGGGCATAAGGTTCCTCGATCCGGACGACATCACGGGTTTCGACGTGGAGAGCATCTGGGGGGTGGGCCCCGGCACGGCCGCCATCCTGCGCGGATACGGCATCGCCACCATCGGGAACCTCAGGGGGCTCCATCTGCCCATGCTCAGGATCATGCTCGGCGTCGCGGGGGAGGCTCTCTACTTCCTCTCCCGCGGGATCGACACCAGGGAGATACGCCCCTTCTACGAGGAGGAGCCCCCGAAGTCCGTCAGCCACGAGCACACGTTCGTCCGCGACGTGCGCAACCCGTCCGAGTACCTTCCGGTGCTCGCCCTGCTGGCGCAGAAGGTCGGGCGCAGGGCCAGGGACGAGGGCTTCGCCGGCAGGACCGTCACTCTCAAGTACAGGCTGCCCGACCTGTCGCACCACTCCAGGGTCAGGGGGCTGGGGAGCCCCACCGACCAGGACCAGACTATATTCCACCTGGCAAGGGAACTGGCCGCGGAGGCCGTGAAGGGGCCGGTGAGGCTCCTGGGCATAGCCCTCGGCGACCTCTCGCCCGTCACGTGCCTCCAGCTCGACCTGTTCGACGGGGGCTCGGACGGGCTCAACAGGGCGGCCGACATGGTCAGGCGGAAGTACGGCGAGAGGGCCGTCGTCAATTGCAGGGCCCTGTCCGCGATACGCCACTGAGCGTGCGGCGGGCCGGAATGGAGTGGAGAGATGAGCGGTAAGGGTCTTGTCCTCGCGTCCGCCCTGGCGGCCGTGTTTTCCGGCGCCGCGGCTGCGGACGTGATCATCAACGAGATCATGTTCAACCCCTCGACCGCCCTGGGTGACGACACGGCCTTCGAATGGGTGGAGATCCACAACAACGGATCGTCCTCCGTGGACATCTCCGGCTGGACGATGACCGACCTCGACACCGGATCGGGCGCGATCTTCCCCGCCGGCACGAGCATCCCAGCCGGAGGCTACAGGGTGCTCGCGCGCGACGCGGCCTCCTTCGTCGGCCACTACGGCGGCTCCGTTCCCCTGATCGACTGGACGGGCAGCTGGGGCTCGGGCCTGAGCAACACCGAGGACGAGGTGCTCCTGCTCGACGCCTCCTCGGCCGTCGTCGACTCGCTGATGTACGACGACACCACCGCATGGGGCTCCGACTACGGCGACGACAACACGTATGCCGACTGCGACGGCGACGGGGCCTCCCTCGAGCGCCTCGACCCGGCCGACCCCAGCACCGATCCCGGCAACTGGGACAGCAGCATCGACGAGGCCAGCGGCATACCCGACGCCAACTGGTCAGGGCACGACGAGTCCCACGGCACGCCGGGCGCAGTCAACAGCATCTCGATAATCTCGCTCGAATCGCAGACCTGGGCTGGGATCAAGACGGACCTCTGATCCGGACCTCTTCTCCCGAACGGGGGAGGACGGCAGTGCGGGGGGCGCCCCGGTGCGCCCCCCGTTCCGTCTCGGCACCTCGGGCTACAGCTTCGACGACTGGAAGGGAGCGTTCTATCCCCCGGGGACGAGCGGGGCGGGGATGCTCCCCTTCTACGCCCGCGAGTTCGACATCGTGGAGATCAACAGCACGTACTACCGGATCATGGATCCGTCCTCCTCGGCCGGGATGGTGGCGAGGACCCCGGAGGGCTTCGGGTTCGCGGTGAAGCTCCATTCCGGCATGACCCACGCCATGGACGCCGGGGATGCCCAGTGGAAGGCCTTTTCGGAGATGCTCGGGCCCTTCCGGGAGGCGGGCAGGCTGGAATGCCTCCTCGCCCAGTTCCCGTTCGCGTTCAGGTGTTCGGAATCGTCGCTGGCCCGCGTGGGGGAGATCGTCGAGAGGTGCGCTCCCGTCCCCCTGGCCGTGGAGTTCAGGCACGACTCGTGGTACGCGGACGGGCTGGCCGGCATCGAGGCCGCGGCCTCGTCCGGGGCTGCCCCCGTCTCGGTCGATCTGCCGGCCCTCCCCGGACTGCCGCCGCGGGTGCCCGTGGGCGGCGCCCCCTTCGGGTACGTGCGCTTCCACGGCAGGAACGCCCGGGACTGGTGGGGCGGCGGAACACTTCGCTATGACTACGGATACAGCGAGGAGGAGCTCAGGTCCTGGCTGCCGGGCCTCTCGGAGCTGTCGGGCAGGGCCGGCAAGGTGTTCGTCTTCTTCAACAACTGTCACGGAGCGCAGGCGGTAGACAGCGCGAGGATGATGCGCGGCCTCCTGAACGGAGTGTGAGGTGTCTCCTTCGGTTTCCACGATCTGCCACGGAGTGCAGGCGGTAGACATGATGCGAGGCCTGCTGGAGGGTGGAGCATGAGGCGTATCCTGTTCTCTCTTGCGGCGCTCACGGTACTGCTGGCCCCGGGGTGCGGCACCACCGGACCGAGCTTCACCGTCGACTTCCCCTTCTTCTACCTGCAGGACGTCGACTGCGGGAATACTCCCACGGTCTGCGCGTTCATGAGCGACGGAGGCGACGGGCTGGCCTGCGCCGGGAGCGACCTGTACTTCCTCGATCACGGCCAGGGCTACGTCCTCGCCAAGGTGGACCTCGGCGTGCCGCTCTCGTGCTGCACCGCGTCGTCGGAGGGGGGATTCGCGGCCGCGGCCTCGGGCCTCCAGTTCTTCTACGTCAGTGACGAGACCTACGCGGAGCACGATCCGATCCTGCTCGACGCCCCGGCCTCGTTCCTGCTCACGAAGCCGTACGGCACGGTCATCTACGCGGTCTGTGCGGACGGCTCGGTCTCGACGGTGTCGACGGTGGGCACGCAGTGGTCCCAGATCTCCAACGATCCCACCGGAGTGGGGCAGCCCTCGGCCGCCGCCATCACCTCCGACGGGTCGGTGATCTTCGTGGCAGATGCCGCCGACAGCACTATCAAGGCGCTCGACCCCTCCGGGTTCGGGACGCTCGCGGAGGCGTACGTCGGATGCCCCGTGGCCGACATGTGCGCATCCCCCGCGGGCGGAGCGTTCGCGGCCCCGTCGGACCTGCCGGAGGTCTGGCACCTCGACCAGTCCACCGGCCTGCACGACTACACGGTCGGCCTCCCCGGGACGCCGGAATGCATCGCCGTCACTCCCGATGCGCAGTACATCTTCGCCGGGTGCACCGGGCACGGCATCGTGGTGGTGGACATGCAGGGGGAGATCCAGGCCCAGACCGGGAGCTACGGCCAGCCGTCGGACATCGCCGTGTCGGGCGACGGCCAGAGGGCGCTCTACTGCTCCCCGGACCTGATGAAGCTCCTGATGGTCTCCCGCTGACCCGCCCGGGTCAGTTGACGTCGCCCAGGTAGACGGGCCCCCCGTAGGTGCCGGCGGCGACCGCGGGCAGGATCGAGGCCAGCACCGAGGGGTAGATCCGGAAGCCTGCGAGGTCCTCCGGGCGTATCCACGCGATCCCGGTCTGCCAGGTGTCCATGATGGACGGCGAGGCGGCTGCGCCGCCCGGATCGCCGGGGACGAGCACGGCCTCGAAGAGGAATTCGGTCTGGTGGGCATCGCCGTCCTCGGATGCGAACTCGTGGTTGGCCCCTATGTACTCTCGCACCAGGAGCAGGCCGCGGACCTCGACCGACAGCCCGGTCTCCTCCATCGTCTCGCGCCGGGCAGCCTCCACGAGGGTTTCGCCGAACCTCTGCCCGCCGCCCGGGAGCATCAGGAACCCGCCCTCCCGGTCGCGGTTCAGCGTGAAGAGAATCCTGCCCGAATCCAGCACGATGACCTTGCAGGAGTTGCGTTTCCTGCCCGTGCGCTCCTCCGGGGCCGGCTCGAAGGGCGGAGTCCGTCCGGCGGTCATGTCGTCGAAGGCTCCGGGGTTCACTGCAGGCCCGAGAGCGACAGGTAGGCGCCGGCGATCGAGTCCCCAGCGAAGAGTCCGACCACGGAGCCGAGGGCGAGGAACGGGCCGAACGGTATGGGCCGGCGCTTCTGGTGTCTGCCTGTAGCTATCATCGCGATCCCGGCCAGGGCTCCCGTTACGAACGCGGTGAAGACGGCCACTACGGCCGGCCAGGGGCCCAGGAACGCGCCGATGCATGCCGCGAGCTTCACGTCCCCCCAGCCCATGCCTCCGTCGAAGCCCTCCTCGCCCTCCATCCCTTCTGGCGGCACCACATAGGAGGGCCTTCCGCGGAGCACGAGCTGGCTCCCGAGCCTTATGGCCAGGAAGAGCGCGAAGGCTCCCGCGGCGGTGGCCGCCGAGCGGACTATCCCGATGCCGCCTGGTGCGAGCGAGAGGAGGAGGCCCGCCGCTGTCCCGCCGACGCTGACCTCGTCGAGGACCAGCCAGTGGGCGAGGTCGGTCTGCACCGTCAGTATCAGGAGGCCGAGGAAGACCGCCTCGCGCGCGAACCCGGAAGCCGATCCGGAGTGGAGGGCGGCGGCCGCGAACGCCAGCCCTGTGGCCAGCTCGCCGAGCGGGTACCGCACCGATATCCGGCCGCGGCACCCGGCGCACCGCGCGCCGAGGAGGATCCAGCTCAGAACGGGGATGTTCTCGTACCACCTGATCCTCCTGCCGCACGACGGGCAGGAGCTGGGCGGGGCCACGACCGACTCGCCCCTGGGGGCGCGCCAGGCCACGACGTTGAGGAAGCTGCCCACGCAGAGGCCCAGGACGAAGGCCGATAAGGCGAAGAACGCGTCGGGATGCATCACTACCCCCCGGGGGCTTTGCTTTTTTTGTCATGGGCTATATGTTCTTTCATTCTCCGGGATGCAATGCACCGGAGGAAGCGGACAATTCTTCCCACGGAGGGGAAATCGATGAGAACCGCTCTAGTTCTGCTCACCCTGGTGACGGTCTGCGCGTTCGCGGCCGAGTTCACGACCGGCGGCGCCGACATGTGGAAGTTCAACGGCTACGGCATCTTCCGCCTCGACGTCTGGGGCGAGGAAGACGCCGATCCCGACATGGGCTTCTCCACAGACGGCGACATCGCCTGGACCCCGACCCTGAACGACATGCTGTCCGCCAAGGCCGAGCTCGGCCTCGACGCGAACGACAACAGCGTGGTCCTGACCGACGCCTACCTGAACATGACCCCGGCTGACGGCTTCAGCATCCGCGGCGGGCAGTTCAAGAGGATGTTCGGCTGGGGCTACCTCGAGCCCACCACCGCCATGCTGTTCCCCGACAGGCCCCTCTACACAAGCTCCGGCGTCGGGATATTCTCCGACTACGGCAAGAGGGACATCGGCCTGATGCTCCTGGGCGACTTCGACATGTTCACCCTCGACGCGGCCTACACCAACGGCGTGGTCGACACCGAGGAGACCGACAGCAACAAGCAGTTCACCGTCCACGGCACCGTCATGCCGGCCGAGTGGATCACCATCGGCGCGGCCCTGGGCATGCACACGGAGGACTCCGAGGCCGAGGAAGACGAGACCGTCAGCGGCACCGGCATCGACGTCTACGGCCTGGTCGGGTACCCCGCCACCGAGACGATCGACCTGCACTTCACCGGCGAGTACCTGATGCTCGGTGACGCGGTCGATGAGGCCGACGGCTACGAGTACAACGACCAGACGGTCATGACCGTCGCCGGCGGCGCCACGTTCGGCCTCCAGGGCGACATGATCACCGCCATCACCCCCATGATCCGCTACGAGCAGATCAGCCCGGCGACCGCGCTCCCCGAGGGCGCCGACGACCCTGAGGACAACTACGGCGCCATCGACTTCTGCGCCAACTTCCACATGGGCTCGCACAACACGCTGCAGCTCGGCGCCCGCAACTACAGCTTCCAGGCCGAGGGCGTCGACGGCTACACCGACATCATCCTCGACTGGGTGATGGCCTTCTAGAAATCGGTACATCGTGGAGGGGCCGCGGGCGACCGCGGCCCCTCGCTCATTTCCGAGCCGTCGGAAATGAGCAGGGCCGACAGCGGCCGGCCTGCAGGAGAAGAACCGGCAGGGCAGGCCGCGAGAGGGCCCAGGCGTACTCACTCGGATGAGATCCCCGGTGAACCGCGGAAGCTCCCTTGCATGATGTCAGCCGACTCCTCTGGCCATGAGCTCCCCCGGTCTGATAGAATAGGCGCATCGCATCCTCCGCGGCCCTGCCGCACGCCAGTCCGCCAGACCCAACCCGGAGGGGAGCAGAGATGGCCGAGACCGGTACGGCGCTTTCCGAGAACAAGACCCTGAACTGTTCCAACTGCGGCGCCCCGATAGGGTACGTCGAGGGGGAGTCGGTGCTCACGTGCGAGCACTGCGGATCCGCCACGATGCTCGCGGGGTTCGACCAGATCGTGACGATCCAGTCGCATTCCATCATCAGGCCGAAGCTGGACGAGAACGCGGCCGTGAAGACGGCGCGCACCTGGCTCTCAGAGGGCAGGCTGAAGCCCAGGGGCCTCGGCGACGCGGCGGACCTGAAGTCGGTCTCGGGCCGCGTGCTGCCCTACTGGATCGTGAAGTCCTTCGCGTCGACCTCGTGGCGGGGCATGAACCGCAGGTCGCGCACCGTGGGCTCCGGCCAGCAGAGGCGCACGGAGGAGTACTGGGAGCCGGCCGACGGCCGCTTCAGCGACAACTACACCTGGCCGGTCTACGCCCGCGAGGACGAGGCCGAGTACTGGGGCCTGAAGTTCCTGGAACCCGGGCAGAAGTGCCTGTTCCCCGACTGGCGGAAGTTCTTCTTCTCCTTCGGGATGGGCTCGAAGACATCACCCAACGCGAACCTCCTCGAGGGCAAGACGCCCTTCAGCCTCGACGGCATCACCGACTCCGGCCTCAGGATCGTCAACGGGCAGATAGTGCAGGCGCGCGCCGAGGAGACGGCCAAGGCCAGGATCATCCAGGCGCACGACGCCAAGGCGAGCGGCAAGGCCACGAAGATCACCGACTGCGACACCACTGTAACCGTCCAGGGCACCGAGCTCGTCTACCTCCCCATGTGGGAGATCGTGTACGGGTACGGCGGCAGGGACTACAGGGTGCTGGTCAACGCCGCCTCGGGCGCGGTGGTGGCCGCCGAATACCCCGTCGGCAAGAGTGCCAAGGTGCTCAACTTCGACCTCTTCTTCGGCATCCTGGGCGGGATCGTGGCGGCCGCGGGATTCGGGACGAACCACACGGGCGTCGGCCTGGCCGGCCTCGGCCTGATCGGCATCGCGGTCGTCTACACGATCGTCTCCCTGGCAAGCGGCAGGAAGTAGAGAACCCGGAGACTCCCGGAGAAGGCGGTCGCCGATGAGGATCACCGATTCGGCCGTCAGACGGCCGGTCGCCGTCGCGGTCTTCGCCGTCGTGATACTGGTGCTCGGGGCCGTGGCCGTCCTCAGGACGCCGGTCGACCTGCTGCCGTCGGTCGAGTACCCCAGGCTCACGGTGGAGACCACCTACCCCCCCTCCAGCCCCTACGAGGTCGAGCGCCTCGTCACCGATCCCATCGAGCAGTCGATAGCGGGGGTCAGGGGCCTCCGCAGCTACACGTCCAGGTCCTACGGCGACCGCAGCAGGGTGACGCTCGAGTTCGGCTGGGGCACCAGGATGGACTACGCCAGGCTCGAGGTCCGCGAGAAGCTCGACGTTGCGGGATGGTCGCTGCCCGACCAGGCCGGCCGGCCCACGCTCGTGGAGTACGACCCCTCGAGGCGCCCGTTCATGGAGATCCTGGTCTCGCGCGAGGGGGACTGGACCGAGACCACCGACTTCGTCAGGCGCGTGATAACCACGAGGATCGAGCAGGTGGACGGGGTGGCGGCCTGCGAGATGGAGGGCGGCGCCGAGGCCGCCGTCTTCGTGAGGCTGCGCGACGGGGCGATGGAGGAGATGGGCGTGAGCCCGACGATCGTCGCGGCCGCCCTGGCCGGTGCCAACGCCAGGACCCCGGGCGGGCTCGTGCGCGAGGGGCAGAAGGAGTTCTTCCTCTCCCTCGAGGGCCAGTTCGAGAGCCTCGAGGACGTCGAGGCCACCGTGGTGGGCTTCAGGGGCTCGTCGCCGATCGTGCTGGGAGACATAGCCGAGGTGTCGCTCGCCGAGAAGCCCCTCACGGAGTGGGCCGGCGCCGACGGCGAGCGCTGCATCATCCTCAGGATACGCAAGATGTCGGGGGGCAACACGGTCGACATCTCCGGGCGCGTCGCCGAGGTCCTCGACGAGATGAGGGAGCGCTACCCGGACGTCAGGATCGAGGTCCTCCAGGACGACGCCGTGTTCATCACCGAGTCCATCGACGGGGTCATCGAGTCGCTGATCATGGGCTCGATCCTGGCCTTCGCCGTGCTCTTCCTCTTCCTGCGGGAGTGGAGGAGCCCGGTCATCATGGGCATATCCATCCCCCTGAGCGTGGCGGTGGCCCTCTTCGCCCTCTACCTCAGCGGGATCACGCTCAACATCATGTCGCTCGGAGGGCTCGCCCTCGGCACCGGCCTGCTCGTCGACAACTCGATCGTGGTGCTCGAGGCCATCCACAGGAGGCGCGAGAGGGGGGACGGCCCCGTCGAGGCGGCGGTGAAGGGCACGTCCGAGGTGGGCGGCGCGATCGTCGCGAGCACGCTGACGACCCTCGTGGTCTTCTTCCCTGTCGTATACCTGGAGGGAGTCACCAGCCAGCTCTTCCGCGACCAGGCCCTCGCCGTGAGCTTCGCCCTCGTGGCGAGCCTGCTCGTGGCCGTCACCGTCGTGCCCCTCCTCGCCGCCCGGTACCCATCGGTGCCCTCGGGCGACCCCACCGCGAAGCTCAGGGACTGGTACGCCGGGCTGGCGAGGCGCGCCTTCGCCCGTCCGGGCAGGGTCGTGGCCGCATCGGCGCTGCTCGCGGTTCTCACCGCGGTTCCTGCGGTCCTCCTGCCCAGGCAGCTCCTGCCGTCCATCCCCGTCGAGCAGATCGACCTCTCCTTCTCCGCCCCCGAGGGCACCCCGGTGGACGACCTCGTGCTGTTCTCCGAACGGGCCATGGATCTCGCGTCGCGGTCCGGGGCGACCGCAGTCTCCGGAAGGGCCGGCGTGAGGTCGAGGGAGGGAGTGGACGCTCTTCTGACCGCAACATACGAGAGCCCCGGCGAGGCCTCGCGCGCGATGCGCGACCTGCCCCCGGCCTGGGCTCTCGGACAGATCTTCCCGCTCACCGCCACGCCGCACGAGACGCTGCTGGGAGAGATCCTCGGCGGGGGCGGGGGCTTCACTGCATACGTCGAGGGAGAGGACCTCGAGGCCGACCTCGCATCGGCACAGGCGCTCGCCGGGCTCGTCGCCGGGTACCCGGGGGTCCAGTCGGTCGAGACCGGATACCTGCCTGGAAGGCCCGAGATCCTGCTGAGGTTCGACGCCGAGCTGATGTCGCTGCTGGGCCTCGATCCCGGACAGGTCTCCGACTGGGTCGAGAGCATGGCGAGGGGGCTCGAGGCCACCACCTACTACAGGCAGGACGAGAGGGTGGACGTGCTGGTGCTGTCCGACACGGGCGAGGGCATCCCCCTCGAGGACGCCCTCGCGAGGGCGACCGATGCCGGAGGCATCCTGGTCCCTCTCGGGAGGCTCGTGGACGTCGAGAGGCGCCAGCTCCCGGGCTACGTCGAGCACTACCAGGGCAACAGGGCCGTCTCGCTCTCCATCAGCTCGTCCTCGGGCAATCTCGCGGGCCTCTCGGGCAGGGCTTCGGCCGATGCGGCGGGTCTCGGCGGGCAGGCCCCCGTCACCCTCCGCACCGGACCCGAGGTCGAGGAGATGGACAGGACCTCGCGGGGCCTCCTGCTGGCCGCGATCCTGGCCGCCGCCCTGGTCTACGTGCTCATGGCGGCCCAGTTCGAGTCGTTCAAGGGGCCGTTCGTGATAATGTTCACCGTGCCGCTGGGACTCATAGGCGTCGTACTCGCGCTGCTCCTGACCGGGCAGGGCTGGAACGCCCTGTCGGGCATAGGAGTGGTGATACTCTCGGGCATCGTGGTGAACGACGGCATCCTTCTCGTCGAGAGGATCGGGCAGCTCAGGCGGGAGGGGCTCGAACCCGCCGACGCCGTGGTGGGGGCGGGGCGCGACAGGCTCAGGCCGGTGCTGATGACCAGCACGACCACGATCCTCGGCCTCCTGCCTATGGCCGTCGGCATCGGGACGGGGGGCACCCTCCGCCAGCCGCTCGCCGTCGCCGTCATAGGAGGCATGACGGTGGCCACGCTCCTCACGCTCGTCGTGGTGCCCGCGGCCTTCAAGCTGATCTACGGCAGGGGCGGACGGCCGTGATCCGGCCCGCCCCCCGCGGATGATAGACTCCATCCTCGCCCGGCCGCGCGGCACGGCCGTGGTCTACGCGGCCCTGCTGATCCTGGCCGTGGTCTCCTACACGCGCATACCCATCGAGGGCACCCCGGACACGGAGCTGCCCAAGCTCAGCGTGTTCACGACGTGGCCCGGGGCCGACCCGGAGGCGGTGTGCGAGGAGGTCACCAGGCCCATCGAGGAGGTGGCCAGGCAGGTCGAGGGCGTGGAGGAGATCTCCTCCAGCTCGGAGTCCGGGGCCAGCAGCGTGACCATCTCGTTCCGCAAGGGCACGGACATGGACGTGGCGTCCATGGAGCTGACGGAGCGCATTTCGTTCCTGTCGGAGGACCTTCCCCCCGAGGTGTCGGCCTCGAGCGTGACGCCGGTGCTCCCGCAGGAGCTCGAGAGCGAGGGGTTCCTCGTCTTCGCCCTGGCCGGGAGCGACGGTCAGGCCCTCAAGAGGCTCGCCGAGGACGAGATAGTGCCGGCCCTCGAGAGGATAGACGAGGTCGGAGCCGTCGAGGTGCAGGGCCTCGGAGCCGAGCAGGTGGTCATAGACATCGACCCGGACGCCCTGCGCGAGCTCGACCTGACCCTGGCCGAGGTGATGATGGCGCTGGACGCCGGGATCACCGACCGGAACGCGGGGGTCGTCACCGACACGACCGGGCGCGACGCCGTGGTCAGGATGACCTCGGTGCCCCGCGACCTGGGTGACCTCGAAGAGCTGATAGTGGCCTCCAGGGGCGGGCGGTTCGTCACCCTCGGAGACGTCTCGCGCGACATCTCGATCATGTTCGACGAGAACCAGTACACGATCTTCAGGTACGACGGCCTGGACCAGATCACGATAAGGGTGGACAGGACCCCCGGCAGCAACGCCGTGCGCGTGGCGGACCGCGTGATGGCCCGCCTGGACGGGATACGGGGCGCCCTGCCGGAAGGCGTCGAGCTGGAGCTGATCGAGGACGGCACCGAGCAGATAAGGGACGACCTGTCAGCCCTCTCCTGGAGGGGCCTGGTCTGCCTGGCCGCGATCATGGCCGTTCTGCTGCTGCTCAACCCCGGCATCAGGAACAACGTGCTCATACTCAGCTCGATACTCTTCTCCGCCTCGCTCTCGATCACGGCGGTCTACCTCGCGGGCTACACCGTCAACGTGCTCACCCTCAGCGCCCTGGCGGTGGCCTTCGGCCTGCTCGTAGACGGGGCCGTGGTGGTCATGGAGGCGGTCGCCTACCGCAGGAGGCAGGGCATGGCCCCCCTGGAGGCGGCCACGACGGGAGCGAAGGAGGTTGCCCTCCCGATCCTGGGCGGAATCCTGACGACCCTCGTCGCCTTCGTCCCGCTGCTCGCGAGCGAGGGCATCCTGAGGCTCTACTACAGGCCGTTCGCCTTCACCATGGCCGCCACGCTGGTCTCGTCCTACATCGTCTGCCTCACCCTCGTCCCGTCCCTGGCGGGCCGCTGGCGGGAGGGGAGCTGGATACGGCAGAGGCGATGGGACGTCGTCCTGGCACGGGTGATCACGAGGCTGCACCACAGGCCCTGGCTGCCCATGTCGTGCGTGATCGCCCTCACTCTGGGCGCGGCGTGGATCTTCATAAGGGAGATCGACAAGGGGAGGGACTGGGGCTTCTCGTTCGAGCGCGAGACCATCACCGTCTACATGCAGTTCCCCCCCGGCACTCCGCAGGATGTGGTCGACGGCTCGGCACGGGGCTTCGAGGCCCTTCTCGCAGGCAGGGAAGGCATCGAGTCCACCCGGACGTACGTCACGGGTGAGACGGCCGTGGTCTATTCGGTCTGCTCGAAATCGTCGCTCGAATCGGGCCTCGCCCTCCGCATCGAGGCCGAGGTGATGGCCCACGCATCCACGGTAGGCGGCGTGCAGGAGATCTACGCGGGGGGCATCAGCCCCGAGGGCTACTGGCGCACCACGACCTCCGCGGGGATGGTGCAGACCATCGAGCTGCGCGGCTACGACTACGAGGGCCTGCGGAACATCGCACGCTCGATCGCCTCTCTGATGGGGAGGCATCCCAGGATAGCGGACGTGGACATCGACTGGAACAGGATGTCGGCCAACAGGTCGCAGCTCTCCATCGACTTCGACAGGCAGGAGCTGGCCGATCTCGGCCTCAACCCGGTGCAGCTCCTGGCGGCATTCCGCTACAACCTCCCGAGCGGCTACGGCGGGGAGGTGCAGATAGGGGACAGACGCCTCGACCTGGGCCTGAGGATAGGCGGCGAACGGAACCCCGCCTTGGCCGAGGTGCTCGAGAGCCGGATCAGGACGGCCGGGGGCGGATCGGTCAGGCTGGGCGACCTCGTGGCCCTTGACACGGCATCGGTCCAGGGCTCCATAGACCGCGAGGAGGGGGAGTACCTGAGGACGGTCGCCTACACCTTCATGGGGGCCGAGCGGATGGGGGCCAGGTTCAGGAGGACCCTCCTCGAGAGCCTCGAGCTTCCCGACGGCTACAGGGTCTACGAGGACACGACGTGGGTCCCCAGGTGGCTGCGCGAGGAGGAGTCGGGCACCGACCTGAACCTGCTGGTCCTCGTCGCGATCCTGGCGGTCTTCGCCGTCACGGCGGTGCTGTACGAATCACTCACCGCGCCCCTGTGGGTGCTGGCGGTCATCCCGATGGCCCTCATCGGCGTCGTGGCCGGGTTCTGGGCCTTCGACAGGGTCTTCACGCCGCAGGCGTACGTCGGCAGCGTCTTCCTCGTGGGCATAGCCGTCAACAACTCGATCCTGCTGGTCGACTGCTTCCTCCGGCACCGGAAGGCCGGCATCTCCACGCGGGAGGCCCTCGACCGGGCGGTCGGTGAGAGGCTCCGCCCCGTTCTCCAGACGAGCCTCACGACGATAGCGGGGCTCCTGCCCCTGATCATCTGGCCTGTCGCCGGATCGGACGACCTCTGGAGCACCCTGTCCTTCACGGTGGTCGCGGGGATGGTCACCTCGACCCTGCTGGTCCTGGTGGCACTGCCCTCGCTGATACAGATAACAACGAAGGAGGGAACCACCCCGAGATGAAGAATCTGTACGTTCCGCTCGCCGCCCTGATCCTCCTCTGCGCCTGCGGGAAGGCGGAGGAGGAGGAGGCAGAGGCGCTGGAGCCGTCACCCCTCCCGGTGACGGCCTGCACTCTGGCCCGCGACACCCTCTTCCAGGTCGTCGAGGCCACCGGCAGGGTCAGCTCGGCGAGGACGCAGGAGATGGTCTCCCAGATACAGGGGCTGGTCTCCCAGGCTCCGGAGGCGGAGGGCATCCCGGTCCTGCGGGGGCAGACCGTGTTCAGGATAGTGGCAGGGGCGCAGGCCGCCGACCTGCAGAACGCCCTCAGCAGGTACAGGTCCGCCCAGGCTGTCTACGACTTCGAGGTGGCGAACAGCTCGGGCGAGATCACCGACGAGCGCAGCGAGATGCTCAGGAGCACCACCGGCCTCCTGCAGGCCGAGGCGGACCTTGCGCGCGCCAGGACGCAGTACGGCAACGCGGCCCTGACCGCGGGGTTCGACGGCGTGGTTTCGGGCGTCATGGTGCGCGAGGGCGTCACGGTCTATCCCGGCACGGTGCTGGGTTCTGTGGTGGACATGACCGCGCTGCAGGCCGAGATAGACCTGGACGAGCGCGATCTCGCGCTCTGCACGGTGGGCGCCAGGGCATACGTGACGGTGCCCTCCCTGGGCGACTCGACCCTCGTCGGCTCGGTCGGCTCCGTCTCGCCCACGATCGATCCCTCGACGCGCTCCGGCGGCGTGATCGTCGATCTCCCGCCCCTCCCCGGCCTCAGGCCCGGCGCGACCGCCAGGGTCGAGATCGTGACCTCCCAGGTGCCCGACCAGGTCCTGGTGCCCGCGGAGGCCGTGCTGGTGCGCGACGGCCGCGAGATGGTCTTCGCCGTGGTGGACGGCAGGGCAGACTGGCGCTACGTGACCACGGCCGGCTCGGGCAGGGGATTCACCGCCGTGGTCGAAGGCGTGTCGGAGGGCGAGCAGGTGATCACCGGGGGACACTACTCCCTGGCTCACGACGCCCCCGTGGCGGTAGTGGGGGAATAGCCTGGCAGAGCGGTTCGACGCCATCGTCATCGGGGCGGGGGCTTCCGGCCTGATGGCGGCGGCCATGGTCGCATCCCCGGGCACGGGCGTGCTGGTGCTCGACCAGAACGACAGGCCCGGGGCGAAGCTCTCGCTCACCGGCGGGGGCAGGTGCAACATCCTGCCCGCGGCCGCCGATCCGTCGGCGTACGTCACCTCGTCGTCCCGGAACAGCCTGGCGAAGATCCTCAGGGGATGGTCGCCCGGGGAGGCCCGCTCGTTCTTCGCCCGCGAGGCGGGGGTCGGGATCGAGCCCGAGGCCGCCACCGGGAAGCTCTTCGCGGTCCCCGGAGGCGCCCCGGCAGTGACGGGGGCTCTGGAGGGGATCGCGAAAAGGGCGGGAGCCGTGTTCCGCTACCGGAGCCGTGTCTCCGGCATCTCGCCCTCGGAGCGCGGGTGGACTGTTTCGCTCGAGTGCGGCGAATCCGTGGAGTCGGACAGGGTGGTGCTGGCGACCGGCGGCAGGTCGTGGCCCGGCACCGGCAGCGGGGGCTGGGGGTTCGCGGAGGCTGCTCGGCTGGGCCATACCGTCAGGCCGGTCTATCCCGCGCTGGTGCCGCTTCTCTCCGGCGATCCCGGCTTCGGGAGCCTTTCGGGCATCGTCGTCGAGGCGACGATCTCGTCCGTCTTCGAAGGCAGGCCGTTCTCGGTCCGCGGGCCTCTCCTGTTCACGCACAGGGGTTTCAGCGGACCGGTCGTCATGGACGCGTCACACGCCTCGACAGGACCCCGGACGGCTGCACTCTCCGTCTCCTGGGGCGGGCTGGACCGGAAGGCCTGGGAGGAGGTGCTCCTGGCCGGGAGGGGGCTGGTCAGGAAGGCGCTGGAACCGCACCTGCCGTCGAGGCTGGCGGGGCTCATCGTGGAAAGGGCCGGCCTCGATCCATCCATCCGCTTCGCCGACCTGGCCAGGGAGGGCAGGATGTCGCTCCTGGCCGTCCTGTCGGCATGCCCTCTGCCGGTCTCGGGGAACTGCGGCTGGGACGAGGCCGAGGTCACCGGAGGCGGCGTGGCGCTCGAGGAGGTCGATCCGGCGAGCCTCGAGAGCAGGCTGCACCCCGGCCTCCATTTCGCAGGCGAGGTCCTCGACGCGTTCGGCCCCGTCGGGGGCTGCAACCTCTACTGGGCCTGGCTCACGGGGCGGCTCTCGGCCGGGGCCCGCCGGCCCCGGAATCCCTCTCCCTAGCAGCCGGCCTCAGGGCTCCACAGGGGCGAGCCCCAGGAAGAACCTGTGGTACTCCACCGGCAGCCCGGATTCGCTCGTGAGCTCCAGGGTGCTTATTCGCGGGATCATGGCCGAGGGGATGGGGAAGATCACGAGGTACTGCCCCTCCCAGTCGCCGTAGAGGGCATAGGGCTCCCAGGTGCCCCACATCGCGCGGATCTCGGGCTCCTTCAGCTCGCCCTCCGCCCACTCCGTAACGGTCTCCAGGGCGAGTTCGGACGAGTACTCGCCTGTGATCTCAATGTCGTTCCCCAGCTCGTCCAGGTCGTCGGCGTCCACCAGCCCGAGCCCCATCCAGTCCATGTCCGGCCGGAAGAGCACCAGCACCTCGCCCGATACCGGGATCACCTGCGGATGTCCGTCGCTGATGCTCCCCGGGAGCGGGAGGGGGAACGATCCGGGCTCGAAGGACGTCTCGTAGTAGAGGAACATGTCCGAGAAGGAGTCCGACTCCCGGTTGATGATCAGGGACTCCGTCTGCCTCCACATCCGCGTGGCCCAGTCGAAGCCCGCGATCGTCTCCTCGGCCGGCGAGTGCATCCAGGGCTGCTCGACCAGGTACGGGCACTCCGTCGAGATTGAGCTCCACCTGACGGCGGAGGCGCCGCCCGCCACCGATTCGTCGATCCTGAACGACTCGTCCGGCTCGGGGTACGTGTTCACGATGTCGCCCTGGGAGCGGACGGTCAGGTCGCCCGTGAACTCCGGCCCGTAGATGTAGATCACCGGAGCCTCGGCCATGATCTGGGAGTAGTCGACCCAGGGGCCGCCGGCGTCGCCCGCCGCCTCCACGACGTCGCGCCTGTAGACCACGGCGCCCCATTCGTGCACGTAGATCTGGTCATGATAGGGCGCCACTACTGTATCCACCGCTGCCGCGAGGAAAAGCGGGCTCAAGCTTCCACCTCCGGATCCGGCCGGCCGGCGTGACCCACTGTCACAGGTGCCCGGCAGGCCTCATATGATTTCGATCGGAGCCCTCTCGAGCGATTCGAGCGCCTCCATGAACTTCGCGTCATCTGCTGCGAAGACAGGGTGATGGCCGTTCCCGGCTCTCGAGCGATTCGAGCGCTTCCGTGAACTTCGCGAGCTGATCCCGGTACCATTCGTTGTCCGGCTCCCTGCGCAGCGCCTCCGCCTCCCAGGCGACAGCCTCGTCGTATCTCCCCGCCGCATAGAGCGCCTCGGCCAGGGTGTCCATGATGTTCGTGTCGTCGGGAGCGAGCATGAGGGCCTCCGTGGCGAGCTCCACAGCCGTCTCCGGCTCGAGCCCCCTCTCGGCGAGGGTCCAGGCGAAGGCGTTGAGGGTCTGCGGATCGCGCTCGCCCGACGACAGCGCCCTGTCGATCATGCCGGCCAGGTGTCCCAGCTCGGGCTCCCTTGCGGCGTCGGCATAGACCTGGATCATGAATACGGGCTCCCAGAGGGCGTAGATCCTCGAGAGCTCCCCGACCGGGTCTGCATGATCGTCGACCCGGATGTCGACCAGGACGTCCCCGACGCCCTGATAGCCTCCTCCGGGCCTGTTCACAAGCATCGCCGCGGACTGCCTCCCCCTGCTGTCGCCGCCAGCCGAGTCCCCCGCGGCGAGCGCCCGCACCAGCCTGTACGCGAGGGGCCCCTCCGTGCCGAGGAACGCCTCCTCCATCGCCGCCACCACCTCCGGACCTGTCAGGATGTTGCCCTGTATGGCATATCCCGGCCCGGAGACGCCTCCGGCCCAGGCCGACGTGCCGGAACCCGTGAAGGTCGCCGAGCCTCCGTCGGCGTCGACGATCCCGAGCTGGCGGTCCTGGAACGAGGAATCGGATTCGAGAAGGATCTCGAGTGCTTCGTCAGCGGAAAGCCCGCCTTCGAGGAGTTCGAGCCCGGAGGGCCCGAGCGAGACGTTCACGAGCGCCTGCGTGGCCACCGCACCGCTGCCGCACTCGACCCAGGGGACTATCGTCCCGACGGCGAGAACGCGCGAGGCCACGGCCACCCCGCATTCGCCCGAGGCCGTGTCGACCGCGGCTATCGAGAAGGTCGAGCAGACCAGGCCGTCCTGCGCGCCCGGGAGGGCACAGGCGAGGACGAGCGGGAGCAGCGCCGCCTGCATGCCCCTACCCCTGCCAGGGAGTGCCGGTGTGCGCCTTGATGGCCTCGCCCGACCGGATCACCGCGGAGTTGTCGCATGTCAGGGAGTTGCAGAACGCGATGGCCTGGTAGGGATCGCGCCTCGGGTAGAGGTATGCCAGCACCTGGACGGCGTCGGGCTGGCAGGTGCAGTGCCCGAGGATGTCCAGCGCCGTTCCGCATTCGGGGCAGGATAGCGATGCGAGCTCGTCGGGTTCGATCCTGCCCTTCACGATGGCCTTGCCGGGGTCGCCCAGCCTCGCCGAGAGGACCACGAGCCCCTCGCCGGCCTGCGAGACGAACCTCAGCAGGATGCCAGGGTACCCGCAGACCTCGTGGTCGACGGAGACCAGGTTGTGCCCCATCGGGCAGTACGCCGCGTTCACGATCACGCTCTCCGAGGGCGCCGCCGCGGCCCTCTCCTGCTCCGGGATCCTTATCCTGCCTTCCGAGTCGAACATGGACTCTGTCATGATCCACCTCCTCCCGGAACATACCAGGCCCGTCCGGATACGGCACCAGACGTGCGCCGCCGGGGCGGGGCGCTTTACGAATCCGTCCCCCGGGATATACTCCGGTCTCCGAGACATCATCCATCGACTCTGGAGGAAGAACGAGATGAAGATCCGCTGGGCCCTCACCGCGGCGACCCTCTGTGTCGCCCAGGCCGCATACGCCGGGCTGCCCGGCATGATCCCGAGGCAGGTCCTCTTCGGCAACCCGGAGCGCATCGCACCGGCGCTGTCGCCCGACGGCTCCCTGATCGCCTACGTGGCCCCCGCGGGTGACGTGCTGAACCTCTGGCTCATGGACGCCGACGGCACCGATCCCAGGCAGATCACCTTCGACGAGGGCAGGGGGGTGACCGACTACTTCTGGGCCGAGAACGGCCGCCACATCCTCTACATGCAGGACCAGGCCGGCGAGGAGAACACACACGTCTACAGGCTCGACGTCTCCACCGGCGAAGTGACCGACCTCACCCCGTACGAGGGCGTGAAGGCATATGTGAGCGCCACCGACAGGGACCGGCCCGACACGGTGCTCATAGAGATGAACGCGGACGACCCGATGCTCTTCGACGTCTACGAGGCCGATCTGATCACCGGCGAACTGACCCCGGTCGAGGGCAACCCCGGGTTCGTCCTGGGCTGGATACCCGACGAGGACCTGACCGTCAGGGTCGCCTACGCCATGGACGGCGAGGGCGGGCAGATGCTCATGTCGAAGGACCCGGAGGGGAACTGGACGCCGTTCCTCTCCTGGGGCCCGGAGGAGATGGTGTACCCCGTCCGGATGACGAAGGACGGCTCGGGCATCTATCTGAACAGCACCCTGGGCTCGAACACGTCCCGTCTCGTCAGGTACGACCTCGCCTCGGGCGAGGAGACCGTGCTCGCGTCCGATCCCCTTTGCGATGCCGGCGGGGTCTTCTTCGACGAGGAGACCGTCACTCCCCGGGCGATAACCTTCACCTACCTCAGGCTCAGGGTCGAGATCCTCGACCCCGCCCTGCAGGCCGACTTCGACTTCCTCTCCACGGTGGCGGAGGGCGACTTCTTCATCGCCTCGAGCGACCGCGCGGAGGATGTCTGGATCGTCGGGTACTACAGCCCGTCCAATCCCGTCAGCTACTACCTCTACGACAGGCGGGCCGGCACGGCCCGCCTCCTCTTCAGCGCCATACCGGCCCTCGAGGACTACGACCTCGCAGATGTGCGGCCCCTGCTGATCCCCGCCAGGGACGGCCTGATGCTCCCGTCCTACCTCACACTGCCCGTCGGGGTCGATTCCACCGGACTGCCCCTGGTGCTGTTCGTCCACGGCGGGCCCTGGGCCCGCGACAGCTACGGCTACGATCCCATATCGCAGCTCCTGGCCAACAGGGGCTTCGCGGTCCTGCAGGTGAACTTCAGGGGCTCGACGGGCTTCGGCAGGGAGTTCCTCAATGCGGCGAACAGGGAGTGGGGCGGCGCGATGCAGGACGATCTGACCGACGCCGTGCAGTGGGCGGTCGATCAGGGATATGCAGACCCTGAAAGGCTCTCGATAGTCGGGGCCTCCTTCGGCGGATACGCCACCCTGGCCGGAGTCGCGTTCACGCCGGACCTCTACGCCGCCGCGGTGGACCTCTTCGGCCCCTCCGACCTGATCACCTTCCGGCAGAGCGTCCCGGCCTACTGGAGGCCGATGGACGCCCTGTTCGACGTCCGGATCGGGAGCCTCTCGGCCGATTCGGCGATGCTCGCCGACAGGTCGCCCCTGAACCATGCCGGTGAGATCAGGACGCCGCTCCTGGTGATCCAGGGCGCCAACGATCCCCGCGTGGTCCAGGCCGAGAGCGACCAGCTCGTCGCAGCACTCAGAGCCGTCGGCACTCCCGTGGAGTACGTGCTCTACGCCGACGAGGGACACGGCTTTGCTCTCGAGGCCAACAACCTCGACTTCGCGGGCCGGATGGAGGAGTTCCTGGCCGGGCACATCGATGGCGTGCGCTTCGAGCCCTGGGCTCCCGTGGAAGGCTCCACGGCGACCGTCGTCGAGTAGACGGATTCCGGGCGAAGGCCCGGAAGCGGAGGGGGGGAGGGCCGGTCCTCCCCCCTGTCCATTGCAGGCCCTTCCGGCAGTCCGTCAGCGGATCACGGTCATCCTGAGGCTGGAGGTCTCCCCTCCGCAGGTCACGCCGAGGAGATATGTCCCCGACGGCAGGCTCGCGCAGGAGAATTCCGCTACTCCCCCTTCGACGGCTGCCGAGGCGGTGGCGACTATCCGCCCGGCCAGGTCCATCACCGTCACGCCGGCGTCGGTCCAGCCGGCGGGCACCGACAGGAGAGCCGTTCCGCGCACCGGGTTCCGAAGGAGTGCCACACCCTCGATGGCGGGCTCCTGGGGTGACTCCATACCGACCCCGCCCTCTAGGGACACCCAGATGTTCCAGTCCGAGCCGGATTCGTCGCCGGCCCAGGCTATGACCCCTCCGCAGAGGGCCGGGGTCCATGCGGGCCCCCCGGTGTCGAGCAGGAGGGCGGGGGTCGACCAGTCCGATCCCGTATATGTCGATGACCAGAGCCTCGCGGCCGATCCGCGCCCCTGCTGCCATGCCGTGAACAGGCCGCCCGTGGGGGATGTGCCGGCCACCGGCAGGCACACCGTCTCCAGGCCGGTGGAGTGGATGGTCACGGGGGCGCTCCAGGAGCTTCCGTCCCAGGTCATGAACCTTATCGAAGTGCCCGTGCCGGCCGCGTCGCCCTCCTGCCAGACCAGGCGCATCATCCCTCCCGCGAACGACAGGGACGGCGAACGCGAGAAGCATCCCGCGGAGGTGACCGCCACGGGGGCGGAGAAGCCCGAGGAGTTCCCGCGCGACCACATGATCCTGTCACCGGTCTGGTCGCTCCTGACCCAGGCGGCATGGACGTATCCCGACCCGTCGGACGCGCTGACGGGCGAGAAGTCCTCGGAGCCCTCGGAGCCCGACAGGATGGTCTCGGGGAAGGTCCCGTCGACCGTCCTGACCATGATGTCGCCCTCGCCCCTGCGCCATGTCTGCCAGGTCAGCCAGAGCTTCCCGCCCGCCAGGGAGAGGGAGGGATCCACGTCGTACCCCGATCCGTCGACAAGGGTGGAGATGGTGCCGAACCCCGCTCCATGGGCGATCATGATGTCGTAACCGTAGCTCGCCTCCTCGAAGCTGGCCCAGGCCAGCCAGGGCTGGCCCGATGCGTCGAGCGCCAGGGCGGGCTGCACGTCCCAGTATTCGTCGGAGTCGACCACGGTCACCGCCTCCCACGAGGAGCCGTCGAAGTGCCTGGCGGCTATGTCGAGTCG
This sequence comes from Candidatus Fermentibacter sp., assembly GCA_030373045.1. Lineage (NCBI taxonomy): Bacteria > Pseudomonadati > Candidatus Fermentibacterota > Candidatus Fermentibacteria > Candidatus Fermentibacterales > Candidatus Fermentibacteraceae > Candidatus Fermentibacter > Candidatus Fermentibacter sp. The sequence continues at coordinate 25,144 of JAUCPW010000005.1, read as the reverse complement.
TGCGGTGCCCCCGGTCATCCAGGCCACCCAGAGGTCGCCCGCATCCCCGGCGACGGCGGGATAGCAGTCGGAATGGGTGCTGGTCGAGACCTGCGCCCAGGCCCTGTCTCCTCCGTGGCCGGTTCCGCCCGACGGAGGCAGGGATGCGGCGGCCGCCCCGCCCATCGGCCTGATCGTGGGATCGCCGAGGAGCACGCAGCCGTAGTGCCATGCCTCGTCGTAGATGCCGACAGCGTTCATCCAGGTCTCGAACGCCGCGCCGGGGATGACCCCGTCGCCGATGGGTTCGTAGAAGACCTCGAAATCGAGCATGGAACCGGTCTTCGTCGACCCGATGGCGAGCTGGCAGTAGTCCTCCCCGAACAGGTACCAGTTGCCGAGGCAGTTGGGCTCGGTCCAGCGGCAGTTGGAGCATGCGAAGAGCTGGACGAAGACGGTCTGCGGGTTGATCTGGGCTATCTCCGGGGCCATGACGGTCCCCGAGTAGCCCGAAGTCGTCTTGAAGGTGTGCCCCCAGGGCGAGGAGTGCGACATCAGGTGGACGAACTCGTAGCCGTGGGCCAGGCGGTCGCGGTACAACGAGGCGGTCGTCTGGTTCTCGTCGTTGTAGACGTCGACGGTGGAGTAGATGGAGTAGAGGCCGCAGTCTTCGTAGAAGGCCCAGTCGTCGTCGTTGAAGGCCAGCGCCCTTGCGGGCACCGACATCGCGCCGGTGCGGTAGAAGTGGTTCTTGTCGAGGAAGCCTGCGAGCATCTCGATCTCGCCCCCGAACTCGACTGCATGGGCGTCTATGCGCCCCACCCAGATCTCGGCCCCGACGTCTCCGGCGTGGGAGTCGTACATCCCGTCGCCGTCGGCATCACCCCAGACCCCGTCGGTATCCATGAAGAAGAGGTCGAGGGGGAACTCCTCGTGGGGTCCGCCCCATTCGTCCATCTCGTACCAGGCGGCGGGCAGCCATCCCACCAGGATCGCCCCGCCCAGGCCCGGATGGCCCTGGATCTGCGCGCGGAGATCCTCCGCGTCGCCGCCCGACATCTGCTCGACGACGACGTCGAAGCCCTCGGCCTCGAGGTCCTGCTGGAACCGGACGAGCCTGCCGGAGAGGGGGGCGGCGACGGAGGACGACACGATCACCAGGACGTCGGAGTCGCTCCTGTCGAGATGGCTAGCGGAAAGGCCGGAGAACGAGGCGGGATGCTCCTCGAGGGGGCACCGCTCCGTCATGGAGAAGCCGGCCACGGGAGCGCCCGCCGGCTCCGGTACCGATAGGCTCAGAATGACCGCAGCCGTCGAAAGGAACACGATGGACCTCCTCGAGGGTATGACTCAGCTTCCGCGAAAGAATAAGAAGGGAGCAGGACCGTGTCAGCCTCTCCCGGTCAGACCCCCCCTGCCGGCCGCCTCCCCAGGACCACCGCCGACACCGGGCGCGGCCCTGCGGTCCAGACCGGATCGGCTTCGGGCGGCACGAACCCCCTGCATATCAGGCATTCCACGCCGAGCTCGTCGAGCAGGCTGTCCGCCCGCGGGGAAGGCCAGGTGTTGAGGATCTCCGCCGTTTCGGCGTAGCCCTCCGGCAGGCTGGTGCCGTAGCCGTTGACCGTCGGGGTGAAATGGAGGGTCTGCCCCAGCAGGTTCCCGCACTCGTAGGAGGGGTCGGACAGGTCGGCCCTGACCGGGAGGATGGCTATGCGCGAGAAGTCCCTCGCGGCCAGCCACCCGTGGAACCTCTCGGGCGTGGCGTCGACTAGCGGCATCGGCCCCGGCCAGACCTCGGCGAGGCATAGCGCGATCCCGGCGAAGGCAAGGACGGGCTTCCCGGAGAGGGCGCGCCCGGCGGCGAGGACCGCCGGCAGGAGGAAGAGGAAGGCCGCCCTGGAGGGGAGCCTTATCGACGAGAAGCCGGGCAGGCCCGCCAGGAGCCTCCAGGGGCCGGGGCCGAGCTGCCTCCCGAAGAAGACGATCGTGGGGCCTGACGACACGGCCAGGAAGAGCAGGAACGCCGCCGCGAGGAACCATCCGCCCGCCATCCCGTCCTTCCGGGAACGGCGCAGGACCCAGGCGATGGCTCCTGCGACGACGGCCAGGCCAGGCCAGAACGCGATCTCGCCCAGGGTCGAAGCCGGCCTGAGGCTCCCTAGGAACATGCTGTTGCTCCACGGCGAGACCAGGGCCGACAGGTCGGCGGAGGCCATCGTGTCGACCCGCCAGGAGGCCGCGCTTTCGATGTGGCCGAGGAGGAGAGGGATGCAGACCGCATTTCCGGCCAGCGTCCAGAGGCCCGTTCCGAGCAGCGCCTTCCCCCCGCCCCTCCTGGCTGCCCAGGGCAGGTACAGGAGGATGGCGAGGTCGAGGAAGACGAGGTAGTAGAGCGAAGCCATGCACTGGAGCGCGACCAGGATGCCGAGCCAGAACCCCCTGCCCGATCCGGACGCGATCCTGAACGCCTGCCCGAGCGCCATGACGGAGAGCCCGGCCGAGAAGAGCTGGATGTGCCACAGATGGCTCTGGAAGAAGGGCAGGCAGACGAACGCCCCGCCTGCGAACAGGGCTCCCGCCCTCCCGCAGCCGACCTGCCGTGCCAGCAGGTATGCCGCAAGGCCGGAGAAGGCGAGCGACAGCACGAGTACGAGATTGTGGGCCGCCAGAGGCCCCAGCCCGGCGAACCTGAGCGGCATGGCGGCGAGGGTCTGCGCCAGGAGGAGGTCGCTGCGGCCGCCCGCGTCGGGCTGGCCTTCGAATACCGGCGCATCCAGGGGGTTCTGCAGGCTCGTGAGAGCCTCGTGGTTCCACGCCATCAGCCAGGTGTTGAAGAAGGTGTCCGTCCCGTCGTGGGCACCGGAGGAGGGGTGCGCCGCGAGGGGCCATGTGACGGCAGCCGCGAGCGCGGAGCAGAGGAGGATCGCGGTGGCGATCTCGACGAAGCCGGGCCGGGCGTCACCCCGGTTCCTGCGTGAGCCGAAGTCCGAACCCCGCCTGACGCCCCCCGTCCTCCGCGCCATCTAGTAGGCCCTCGCCACGATGGCCCTGCTCCTCGACGGTCTGCCGGTCATGAAGCAGGCGCCCTCCCCGCCCTCCTGGTCGAGGGGTATGCAGCGGATGGTGGCCTTGGTCTCCTGCTGGAGCCTCTCCTCCTCGTCGGGGCCGCCGGCCCACCAGACCCTGCAGAAGCCCTCCCGCTCGCCCGACACGGCCTTGTACTCGTCGTAGGTGGCGGCCTCCCAGGTCATCGCGTCCCGCCTGGCGACGGCCTCCTCGAACATCTCGCGCTGGATGGCCGAAAGCCTCCGGGGGATCTCGGACACCACGGCGTCGAGCCCGATCGTGAATTTGGCGTCCCTGCCCGGGCGGTTCCTGGCACTGGCCGTCACCACGCCCGCCTGGAGGTCCCTCGGGCCCAGCTCGAGCCTGACCGGCACGCCGCGGACCTCCCAGTGATGGAACTTGAATCCCGGGCTGACGGTCTGGCGGTCGTCCACCTTCGCCCGGACCCCGGCGCCCTCGAGGTCCCTGCATATCCGCGCGGCGGCCTCGCCGACCGCCGAGCGCTCATCATCGGTCCTGCTTATGGGGACGACGACCACCTGCACCGGGGACAGCTCGGGGGGCAGCCTGAGCCCTGCGTCGTCGCCGTGCACCATGATGACTGCGCCGACGAGCCTGGTCGAGACGCCCCAGCTCGACTGGTGGACGTACTGCTGCTCGTTGTTCTCGTCGAGGTAGCGGGTGTTGAAGGCCCTGGCGAAGTTTGTGCCGAGGTAGTGGCTCGTGCCGGACTGGAGGGCCCAGCCGTTGCCCATCATGGCCTCGATGGAGTAGGTCTCCACCGCACCGGCGAACTTCTCCCTGTCCGTCTTCCTTCCGGGGATCACGGGCATGGCCGCGTTCTCGGCCGCGAAGGCCTCGTAGACCCTGAGCATCCTCATGGTCTCGCTGCGGGCCTCCTCCTCGGTGGCATGGGCGGTGTGCCCCTCCTGCCACAGGAACTCGGTGGTGCGGAGGAACGCCCTCGGACGCATCTCCCACCTGACCACGTTGGCCCACTGGTTGAGGAGCATCGGCAGGTCGCGGTAGCTGCCTATCCACTTCGAGAACATGTGGTTGATGATGGTCTCGGAGGTGGGGCGCACCACGAGGGGTTCCTCGAGCTGCTTCCCGCCTCCGTGCGTCACAATGGCGAGCTCGGGGGCGAAGCCTTCGACGTGCTCGGCCTCCCTGTTGATGAAGCTCTGGGGGATGAACAGCGGGAAGTAGGCGTTCTCGTGCCCGGTGGCCTTGAAGCGGGCGTCCAGGTTGTCCCGGATCCTCTCCCAGATCGCATACCCGTAGGGGCGGATCACCATGCAGCCGCGTACGGGGGAGGTGTCGGCGAGCTCGGCCTCCCGTATTACGTCCTGGTACCACTGTGCGAAGTCCTGCTTCTGGGGAGTGATGTTTTCGGCCATGACAGAGCCCCTCCGGGATCGATCCTCCGTGTACGGTGACGCCCGGCGGGTCCGGCGCGATTACCGTATATTGCCGCGTGCCTTTCCGGATTCCCAGGCGTTTCAGACAGGCGCGGATCAGTGCGGGGTAATATGGCGAGAGCCGCCGGGCGGGACTAACGGGATGCAGACCGGAGACGTGACCGGACGGGACGGCGCCGTGCGCGGGCCGCGGCTCACGCGGTTCGCGTGGCTGTCCATCGCCGCGGCCGTCACGACGATAGTCCTCAAGCTCCTTGCATGGGGCATGACGGGCTCGGTCGGCCTGCTCTCGGACGCCATGGAGTCCGGGGTCAACCTGGCCGGAGCCGCCATCGCCCTGGCGATGCTCTCGATCGCGGCCAGACCCGTGGACAGGGAGCACGAGTTCGGACACGGGAAGGCCGAGTACTTCTCGAGCGGCGCCGAGGGGGCGCTCATCCTGGCTGCCGCTGCTGCGATGATCGCGGCCGCGGTGCCCAGGTTCTCGAATCCCGTGCCGCTCGAGCGCCTGGGTGCGGGAGCGGCCGTTTCGGCAGCCGCATCGGCCTTGAACCTCGCCGTCGCGATCGTACTGCGCCGGGCCGGCAGAAGGTACGACTCCATAACCCTCGAAGCGGATGCCGGCCATCTCATGACGGACGTCCTCACCTCCGCCGGCGTCCTGGCCGGCATGGGCGCCGTGGCCCTCACGGGATGGGCCTGGCTCGATCCCGTGATCGCGGTCCTCGTTGCCGTGCACATTCTCCGGACCGGATCCGGCATAGTGCACCGGTCGGTGGACGGGCTGATGGACGCCGCCATCCCCGAGAGCGAGAGGGGGCTGGTCCTCCGGGTCTTCGACCGCCACGCGGGCGGCGGGGTCCGGTTCCACGCCCTCCGCACCAGGCGCGCCGGATCCATGCGGTTCATCTCGTTCCACGTCCTTGTGCCGGGAGACTGGTCGATCGAGCGCGGCCACCTGCTCCTAGAATCCATCGAAGGCGAGATCCGCGCAGAGATACCGGGTTCGACGGTGTTCACCCACATCGAACCCGCGTGTGACGGAACACCCCCGGCGGGACCCGGGCTGCCGATGGACGCGCAGGCGGGAGCGCAGGCCGGGGATGATGCCTGACGTGGCGGGCCGTCCCGCGGAATGGCGGCCCGCCGCAGTTTCCCGCGGGGAGTACGCCGCTAGAGCCGTGTCGAGGGACTACGCCCGGGCACTCGCGGCCAATCCTCCCGGGGCGTCGTCGAATCCCAACCTCCTCGCCTTCGGCAACTCGGGCGGAATCCTCCGCAACGGGGTCTGCTGGTGGCACTCCAGGTTCACGCGGGCCGCCCTCTACCTGGTCTACTTCGAGCCCTCGAAGCCGAGGCCCGGCCCCAGCGCCGTGCGGGAGGCCGTCAGGTCGGTGATGGACGCCGACAGTGTGGTGGAGATCCCGGGCTACTCGTGCCTCCGTGACTTCTCGGCGGACTGCCGGCAGGACATCCAGAAGGTCCTCGAGAGGAGACAGATCTCCGACGGTGTGCTCCGTTTCGCCTGGGTGAACGGCCTCGCCGGATCGCACCGGGTGCCTGCGGCCAGGCTCGGCGCCCTGATGGACAGGATCCATGCCGAGACCTCCAGGGAGGGGCTCGCCTACGTCAAGCTCCAGATCCGCGGGATCGACGCCCACTCGCTGATCGTGACGGAGATGGAGCCGCTCGACGGAGGCGGGTACAGATGCAGCTACCTCGACAGCAACTGGCCCCTCGAGAGGGTGTGGACCTACAGGCCCGGGCAGGAGACCGCCTCCGCTGTGACGGGCATGCCCGGAGTGCCCTATCTTCAGCGGACCGGCGAGCTGAGGAGGATCCGCGGCCTGGTCGCGGATTTCGCCGGCACTGCGTCCGGGGGGGGCTCATGAGTTCCGGGGTGCGCGACCATGCCGGGCTTGCGGTGTGCGCTGCGGGGATCGGGTGCTTCATCGCCCTGATCGGCCACGCGCTCGGATATGTGCTCTCGGAGGGGGGATCGGTCGCTTCCGGAGGTCCGTACGCCGTGGCCAGACCCGCGCCCGCCTGGATCATGATCCTGCCGGTGTCGATCATCCTCCTCCTCGCCTCGGGCGGGGCTTCGATGTACTTCTCCCGCAGGCTGAACGGGCCGGGCCTCCTGCCGTTCGCCTGGGCAGGTCTGTTCGGCTCGCTCGGATACCGCTTCGCGGAGGCCGGGTCGCGGGGCGGCGGCCCGGCTGCCGCCTGGGTGGTCTGTGGTTTTCTGTTCATCACGATGGGGATCGCCCCCCTGGCATGGATCCCGATCGGGAGGATGCAGAGGCGGAGGCTCGAGCGGAGCCTCCCCGGGCTCTGCCGCGCCGCCTGCGCCCCGGGCTCCGGGCGGACCCCGGACAGGACGCTCTATTGGACATGCGCCGCTTTCGGCGCCGTTTCCGGTGTGATCACCGGGTTCCTGCTCTACCGGGCCATCGCGGGGTAGGGCGGGGTTCACAGGCACGCGCGTGGAGGGCCGGGCCCTACGAGCCCGGAATCGGAGTGGCATGAGAAAGCTCGGGAAGATCGTGGACTGGAACGACAACAGGGGATTCGGCTTCATCGTCCCGGAGGGCGGCGGCGACAGGGTATTCGTCCATATCAAGGCCTTCCGCCCCGGCCAGGCGAGGCCGAGGGGCGGGGAGCTGGTCGACTACGTCCCCACAACCGACGACAAGGACCGCAGGCGGGCCGACGACGTGATCTTCACGAAGGCTCGAGCCGGCGGGGGCCGCACTTCTCCCGCGAGGAGCGGACAGGGTGCGGCCACGTTCCTTCTTGCTGCCTCGGCGGCATTCATCCTCCTGACGGGATGGCTTGCCCTGACCGGAAGAGCCAGCCCGGCGGTCCCGATCGTCTATCTCGTCATGAGCGCCATCTCCTTCGCGGTCTATGCCTCCGACAAGGCGGCGGCCCCGGCAGGCGGCCGCAGGATCCCCGAGAACACCCTGCACCTGCTCGCACTCCTCGGGGGATGGCCCGGAGCCCTCATCGCCCAGAGGCTGCTCTCCCACAAGACGCGCAAGGCGGGGTTCCAGGCGCTGTTCTGGATCACGGTCGCCCTGAACCTCGCGGCGCTGGCGTGGTACCTGCTGCGGATACGGGGGTAGGCACGGCCGGCAGGGACGTCCTCTTCGCGGATCTCGGTTCCGGCGTCACCCGGAGGATGCCTCTGGATCCAGGCCCCGGGGAGCGCTGGATCGGCGGGAGGGGGCTTGCGGGCGCGTTCCTCCGCCCCTGCTGCACGCTCTCCTGGGACGACCCCGGCATGCCCTTCGTGCTGGCGGCCGGCCCCCTGGCCGGAACCCTCTCGCCGGCGTCCGGGAGGGTGAGCGCCATGTGCATGTCCCCGCTCACGGGGACTGTCGGCGACTCGTCCGCCGGAGGCGCCTTCGCCTCGGAGATGGCCAGGGCCGGCCTCGCAGCCGTGGTGATCACGGGCACGGGCCCCCGGCTCGCCGGGCTCGAGATAGAGGACGGAACCGCCCGCCTGGTGGACGCCGAAGGGCTCAGGGGACGCGACACGGCCGAAGTCTCGGGACTGCTGGCCGGGAAGGGCTCCACCGCCCTAACGGGCCCCGCGGCCGACAACGGCGTCCTCTACTCCAACATCGTCATCGACGGCTGCCACACCGCGGGCAGGAACGGCCTGGGGCTCTGCCTCGCGGCGAGGAACGTCAAGTACGTTTCCGTCAGGGGGTCGGGCAGGCCCGGCGCAGCCGATCCCGGAAGGCTGTCGGAGGCGTGCGCCGCGATCAACAGGCTTCTCTCCGCCAGTCCGGTGGTCATGGGGGCCTTCGGGCTCCACAACATGGGCACGGGTGCCCTCTACGACCTGATGCACGCGCGCGGCATGATGCCCACCGCCAACTTCAGGCGCACGAGCTTCGATGCGGCGCCCGGGATGAACGCACCCGCCTATGCGAGGCTGCTGGGCTCGAAGAGGACGGGCTGCGAAGGCTGCCGGATACAGTGCAAGCGGGTCGGACGCGACGGCGTGCACATCCCGGAGTTCGAGACCATGTCCCACTTCAGCGCACTGATAGAGAACGAGGACATGTCGGCCGTGCTCGAGGCCAACGACATATGCACGCGCCTCGGGATGGACACGATAAGCGCGGGCTCCACGCTGGCGTGCCATTCCGAGATCGAGGGGAGGCGCCTCGCCCCTTCGGAGGTGCTTTCCCTGCTGCGCGAGATCGGGACCGGCCGTGCAGGGGACCTCGGCATGGGTTCGCGGAGATACGCGGAGATGCGCGGGCGCCCGGAGGCCTCGATGACGGTGAAGGGACTCGAACTGCCCGCCTACGATCCCAGGGGGGCCTACGGGATGGCGCTGGCCTACGCCGTGGCCACCAGGGGCGGCTGCCACCTGCGGGCCTACCCGATCAGCCACGAGATCCTCAGGAAGCCGGTGGCCACGGACAGGCTCTCCTTCGCCGGGAAGGCCCGCATCATCAAGACGGCGGAGGACGCCAACGCCGCGATGGACTCGATCGGGGCCTGCCGGTTCAGCCTTTTCGGGGCGACGGTGGAGGAGTTCGCCGACGCCCTGTCGGCCGTGACCGGGATCGAGCGCTCCGGCCAGGACCTGATGGATCTGGGCGAGAGGGTGACGTTCCGGGACAGGATCATGAACGGACTCCGCGGCTTCACCGCGGCCGACGACGACCTTCCCGCGAGGTTCTTCGAGGAGCCCGGCACGCCCGGCCCGTGGCCGGACCTGCCCCCGCTCCCCAGGGACGGATTCCTCGAGGCCCGCGCGAGGTACTACAGGATACGGGGCCTGGATCCCGACGGATCTCCGCTGCCCGGGAAGGCGGAGGCTCTCGGCCTCCCCGCCGGGATCTGAGCCGATGAGGGCGCTGCTCTCGAAATACGCGGAGAAGCTCGAACGGACCGGACTCGCCGCCCCCGGCTCGATACTGTTCGGGGGACGGGACGACTCCGTCGAGTGGGTGGGCGACGGTCCCGCGAGGCCGCTCCTCGAGGAGGCGTTCGAGAGGCTGGCGGTCTGCTCGCTCCTCCTGTTCCGGCCGTCGGAGCCGTGGAGTTCGATGATCGGGCTGCTGGCCGGGCAGGGGGGAGGGCCGATACGCCCCTCCGACTGCGAATCCCTGACATTCCTGCACGAGATACCCGTCGCCCCGAGCATGGATGCCGTAATCCTCGCCGGCCTGCTCGGGCGGAGGCGGAGCGCGATCGTCCCCGGACCGGGCATCGCCGCGTGGGGCGCCGTGAGCCCCGAGCAGGCGTTCGTGTCTGCCAGTTCGGTGTGTTTCGCGTGCTTCGTGAAGTTCATGGCGGACTACCTCGACGCCCTCGAAGCCGGAGGGAGGCCCCCCGATCCCTGGCGGCGGGTGGTCGAGGCGGTGCGGGAGGGGGCCGGCGACTTCCCATGCGGCGCTGCCGGCGGGATGGAACTCGCGGCAGGGCCGTTCCGCACGGAGAGCGAGGTCAGGGCAGCCATCGCCGAAGCGGGGGCGAGGACCGTGGAATCCGGGCTGGTGGACTCCTACTTCGGGAACGTATCCTGGCTGCTGGACGGCGTTCTCTACATCAGCCAGACCGCCTCGTCGCTCGACGAGCTCCCGGGGGCCGTCGACGCCTGCCCGCTGGACGGCTCCTCGTGCGCGGCGATCACGGCCTCGAGCGAGTACATGGCCCATGTCGAAGCCCTTCGGGTCACCGGCGCCGACGGCATCCTGCACGGACACCCCAGGTTCGCGGTGATCGCATCGCTGGCCTGCGGCAGGCCCTCGTGCCCGGACAGGGGTTCATGCCACCTCCGCTGCCCCCACGGGCGGCATGCCGGAGGCGTCCCGATCGTATCGGGCGAGGTGGGCGCCGGACCCTCCGGCCTCTACCGCACGCTCCCCCGGGCGCTCCTGGGATGCGATGCCGCGATAGTGCACGGACACGGCCTCTTCGCCGCGGCGAGGGGCGACTTCAGGGGCGCGTTCGGCGCCATGTCGGGCATCGAACGGGCGTGCCGCGCCGAGTACTTCGAGAGGGTGGACAGGGCCTGCATGGACGCCCGGAACTGAGAACTTCAGGCTGTCGGATCAGCCATCCGCCCCATGAACAGCACCGTCCCGGTCAGGTCGTCGATGATCAGGAAAAGGAACGGCCTGTCCAGGACGAACTGCACGGGCTGATCCTGCGGCATCGCCGTCAGGGCCATGATGACCCCTGTGGCCGCCGCGGCCTCCGTGCCTGTCTCGTCGACCCTGACGAACGCCTTGTGGACCACGTCGCTCACGAAGAGGTCGCGACCGCCCGTCATGCCCGAGAAGTCCGCCGTGGACGGATCGAAGGCACCGGCCATGCCCATCCCGGCCAGCACCTGCGAGAGCGAGAACGACGAAGCGTACTCGAACCTCGGCATGGCCAGGAAGACCTCGCGGGTGGAGAACCCGTCGGTCATGGCCGCGAGATCGGCCGTCGAGAACCGCTGCTCGAACTCCCTGATCCCGCTGTCGGGGAGTACCGCCACCATCCGGCCCGCCCCGTCGGAATAGGGCAGGGAGACCGCCCTGAAGCCCTCGCCGTCGTAGTAGTCCATGTCGTCGGTCCGGTGCATCAGGGGAACGGTTTCCACGACGCCGGCGAGGGTCGTGAAAGTGCCGTCGCGGGTCTGGCCGGGGTCGAACTCTTCGAGCCAGCTCCCCTTGAAATAGACGGCGTTGGTGAGCACCATCCTGGTGTCGGCGGATATGGAGCCGGGCCCGAGCAGATCCTCTATCCGGCCGTGCGTGGCTTCGCTCACCCAGCCGTTGATCGTCTGGCGCTGGGCTTCGGGACTGCCCGAGAAGTCGGCGTTCCTGGCCTCCGCCCCGTAGCACCCCGTCACGATGGCGACGTACGGGTCGAGAAGGGGGAACCCGGCCTCTGCCCAGATGGCGTTGGCTATGTCGAGCTCGATCGGATCGCCTTCGCACGTCGCCGCACGACCTTCGGGATCCAGCATCCCCCCGATGCGGCGGAAGCCTGCGTGGACCAGCGGACGGTCGATGTCGAACCCCAGGACCGAGGCCATCTCCCCGGCAGTGGTTCCGGAAGCTCCCGCCCAGGTCATCGCGAGGGCGGAGGAGATGCTGTAGGGGGAGAGCATCACGTTCCCGTCGCCGCTCTCGAGGCACAGCCTGCCGAAGAGCGCAAGGGCGAACTCCCGGTTGCCGGCCGAAAGGGTCGCGAGATCGGCATCGGTGATGTCGGGCAGCGGGTCTCCTGCAGGCACCGGGCCCTCCACCACTCCCGAACCGCCGCAGGCTCCCGGCAGCAGGGTGGCAGCCGCGGAAAGGGTCGTCAGAATCCTGTGCATCAGCCCTCCTCGTCGCCCGGCATGCCGGGCCGCTGTTTCCGTCAGCCTTCATTCTAAATCCGTCGCTCACCCGGGGGAAGGCCCGCGATCTCCACCTCCGGGGTGTTCGGGCATTCCGACCGGCATCTACCCGTTCCATACCGGCCCGCCGTCAGGAGGAAGGCCCGCGACCCCCACATCCGGGATGAAGCCGCGCCCTGTTTGACAATCCCGGGAGGTTCCCTTACACTACTCACCTGGGGGGCCGAAGCCTGCGAGTGCTTTGGGTACAGATGGAGGCAGCGCCCTTCTGCTGGCCGATGCAGCGACCACCCCCCGGGGTCCGGTGAGCAGCAGAAGCGACAGCAGAAGGCCGTTCAAGTCCTCTAACCCTACCGAGACGTCATTCGTCACGCCTTGGCCCCCCTCGCTCTCTCACAGAACCGAACGGACAGCTCGGCCGGAGCATCGGGATGGGTGTTCGATCTGAAAGGTAAACTCCTCGAGGCGGTCGCCGACCGGTACTACCGAGCGATCCTCGCAATCTGCGGCGCCTACAGCGTCGCCGCGGCGCTGATCCCGTTCATGAGGCTCGTCCCGAGATGGCCGGCGCAGCTCGCCATCTTCGCCCTCCTCTACGCCGGGCTCCGGGCCCGTGCGATCCCCGACTGGGCCAGGCGCTGGTTCTACTACGCCATGCTCACTGTGTCCTACCAGGCCCTCAGGCTGCTGGTCTCGACCTGTTCCGACGGTTTCCACGGGGCCGGGATCATCGCGATGGAGCAGAGATTCTTCGGCATCCTGCCGACGGTATGGCTGCAGGGCGTCCTCCATCCGACCCAGGGCTTCGCCTGGTACGACTACATCTTCGCGGTGCTGCACGCCTCCCTCTTCGCCTTCCCGTTCCTGCTGCCGGGCATCCTGCTGTGGCGCAGGGGGGTGGATTCGATGAAGAGGGCCTCGGTCGCCGTTGTACTGATCTCCCTGGCGGGATATCTCACGTATGTCCTCTTCCCCCTGACGCCTCCCTGGATGGCCGAACTGGAGGGGGACATCCATCACGCCGAGAGGGTCGTCTACCTGGCCCTTTCGAGCTTCACGAGCGACTGGCTGTCGGGGGCCTTCCAGCCCAGCCCCAGGGGGGCCATGCCGTCCCTGCACGCCGGGGTCCCGTTCATGACGCTCCTCGTCTCGCTCCACGAGTTCGGCAGGCGTGCATGGTGGGTGGCCCTGCCCGTCGCGGCCCTCTGCTTCGAGATCGTCTACGGGGCCGAACACTACGTGATGGACGTGGTCGCCGGGCTCGCTTACGGGCTCGCGGCGTACCTGATCGTCTACAGGAAGCTGTTCCCGGACGCCCCCGGCGGGGGAGCTCCGGCCGGTGGAAAGGTCGGGTGACCATGCGGACCGTTCCGGATTTCGCGAGGATGAAGGCCGAGGGCAGGAGGATCGCATCCCTCACGGCATACGACTTTCCGACCGCCCTCCTGGAGCAGGAGGCCGGCATCGACTTCATCCTGGTCGGCGATTCCATCGCCATGGCGGTTCTCGGTGAGGAAACGACGCTCGGAGCCACGGTGGAGATGATGCTCCCGCACGTGAAGGCGGTCAGGCGGGGTGCCCCCGGCACGTTCGTCGTGGCCGACATGCCGTTCGGATCGTATCAGGCGTCGGACGAGAGGGCGGTCGACTCGGCCGTGCGTCTCGTCGCCGAAGGGGGCGCGGACGCCGTGAAGCTCGAGGGAGGCTCGCCGATGCCTCTCGCAAGGACGGCTGCCATAATCGCCTCCGGCATCCCCGTGATGGGTCATGTCGGCCTCCTCCCCCAGTCCGTCCGTGCATCGGGCGGGTACAGGGCGGTCGGGGCCGGCCAGGCCGGGCGCGTGATGTCGGAAGCCAGGGCGCTCGAGGATGCCGGTGCGTTCGCCCTGGTCCTCGAGAGCGTCGAGGAGGCGATCGCGCGGGACGTCACCGGGGCCCTCTCGATACCGACCATCGGCATAGGGGCCGGCAGGTTCACCGACGGCCAGATACTGGTGGTCAACGACATGCTGGGCATCACCAGGGGCTTCGAGCCGAGGTTCCTGAAGAGGTACGCCGACATCGGAGCCGGGATCACCCGGGCGCTTTCCGACTACGCCGGCGAGGTGAGGAACGGTTCCTTCCCCGAGGCGCGCCATGCGTATGCGCCGCTCGAGGAGCCCGGGAAGTGAGGATCCTCGTGATCGGCTCGGGCGGCAGGGAGCATGCGATAGCCCACGCCCTCTCCCGCGAGGGCGGCCACGAGCTGCATGCCGCCCCGGGCAACCCCGGCATGGCCGCGACCTGTGAATGCCATCCCGTCAGGGCGGATGACATCGAAGGCCTCATCGGCCTTTCCTCCAGGCTGGGGGCGGACCTGGTCGTGCCCGGCCCCGAAGCCCCCCTCGTCGCGGGCATCGCCGACGCCCTGGAGGACGCCGGGATTCCCTGCTTCGGCCCGTCCGCGGCATGCGCCATGCTCGAGGGGAGCAAGTGGTTCGCCAAGGAGCTGATGGCCGCCGCCGGGGTGCCGACCGCCCCCGGAAGGCTCCTTTCCACTCCCGCAGGGGTCCTCGAGGCTGCCGGCGGTTCCTGGGGCGGCTGGGTCCTGAAGGACGACGGCCTCGCCGCCGGCAAGGGCGTGTTCCTCCCCGACGGGGACGACGAAGCCTCGGAGGCTCTCGGGAGGCTGTTCCCGGGAGGCCGGGGCAGGGTGGTCCTGGAGAAGAGGCTGCGTGGCCGCGAGGTGAGCATGATGGCCCTCTGCTCCGGTGAAGAGGCTTTCGTGCTGCCTCCCAGCCGCGACCACAAGAGGGCCTTCGACGGCGACAGGGGGCCCAACACAGGCGGGATGGGGGCGGTATGCCCCGCTCCAGGGATCCCCGGAGGATTCTCCGACTGGGCGCTCTCGAACGTCTTCCGGCCGGTCCTCGAAGAGCTCCACCGCCGCGGCACCGACTACAGGGGGGTGCTCTACGCCGGCCTGATCCTCGCGCAGGAAGGACCGGCCGTGCTCGAATTCAACTGCCGGTTCGGCGATCCCGAGGCACAGGCAGTCCTTGCCCTGCTGGAGGGGGATGCCGGAGCGGCATTCCTGTCCTGCGCGAGGGGGAATCCGGACTTCTCCGGGATCAGGATACTGCCCGGGGCTTCGGCCTGCGTCGTCATGGCCTCGGAGGGATATCCTGGCGCATACGGGAGCGGGTTCCGGATCGACGGGATCGATTCGGCAGGGGCCGATGACAGCGGCATCACGGTGTTCCATGCCGGCACCGCCATGTCGGACGGCAGCCTCGTCACGGCGGGCGGGCGGGTGCTGGGTGTCACCGGCACCGGAGCCGGTCTGGGCGAGGCTCTTGCGAAGACGTACGCAGCGGTCGGCACCATCACGTTCCGGGGCGCCTCCTGGCGGAAGGACATCGGCGCGACATGACGATGACGCACATGCGCCCGGGCCCGGCTCCAGGCCGGGAGGCGCGGGGAGGGCTATGGCCGCCAGAGTAGGGATACTGATGGGCAGCGAGAGCGACAGGGAGGTCATGGACCTGGCCAGGGCGGTCCTCGAGGATCTCGGGGTCGAATGCGAGGTCAGGGTCATGTCGGCCCACAGGAATCCCGGCGAAGTCGCCGCCTATGCTGCCGGGGCCGAGGCTGCGGGCATCCGCGTGCTGGTGGCCGGAGCCGGGCTTGCGGCCCATCTCGCCGGCGCGGTGGCCTCCCGCACCATCCTGCCCGTGATCGGGGTCCCCCTCGAGGCCGGTCCGCTCAACGGCATGGACGCGCTCCTGTCCACAGTCATGATGCCGAAGGGCATCCCCGTGGCCACCGTGGCCATCGGCTCGCACGGGGCGAGGAACGCGGGCTTCCTGGCCGCGCAGATACTGGCCCTGTCCGATCCGGAGCTGGGGATGAGGCTCAGGGCGAAGCGGGGGATGTGACCCCGGGCAGGACGATCCGCATCCAGCGCTCCTTCCTCTCCGCCGTCCAGATCGAGGATGCGGCCGAGGCGCTCCATTCCGGCGGGATAGTCCTGTACCCGTCCGACACCGTATACGGGCTTGCCTGCCGCGCAGGGAGGCCCGAAAGCGTCAGCCGCCTGGCCTCCATCAAGGGGTACGGCGGGGGCAGGCCCTTCATCGTCCTGGCGTCGGATCTCGAGATGACGCGCGACCTCGCGGAGATGGACGAGGAGGAATCCGCCCTGGCCGGGGAATGCTGGCCCGGTCCGTTCACCATCGTGCTCCGTGCCGGCAGGTCGGCCCCCGGGTGGGTCTGCGCGCCCGACGGGACGGTCGCCGTGAGGGTGCCGGCCGATCCCCTGACCAGGGCGATCCTCGGCGAGGTCGGCTACCCCCTCGTGAGCACCAGCGCCAACACCCGCGACAATCCCCCGGCTCTCGACTTCGCCTGCGTGGAGGATGCCGTGCGGGAAGCCGCCGATCTGTGCCTCGACGGCGGCAGGATCGATTCCGCCGGCCCTAGCCGCATCGTGAGGGTCCGGCGCGGTTTCGTGGAGATCCTGCGCTGAATCCCGGGTCCTTCCCGTGAACGCTCCCGGCGGGCGGCTGCTGGCCGTCTCGTCCGCCGTCCTCTTCGGATGCGCCACCGTTGCGGCGAAGGCCCTCCTCGGCGATGTGGAACCTGCGGTGCTTGCGGGGCTCCTGTACCTCGGGTCGGGCGCAGGGCTGGGAGCGGCCGCGCTGGCGGCAAGGCTCACGCCCGGCGGGAGGCGCTTCTCCACCGGGCTCTCGGGGCGCGACGCGCCCTGGCTGGCCGGAGCCGTGGTGTCGGGAGGCATGGCTGCGCCCGTTCTCCTGATGTGGGGGCTCGCCCGGACATCCGCCTCCACCGCCTCGCTCATGCTCAACCTCGAGGGTGTCCTGACCGTGCTGATCGCCGGCGCGCTGTTCAGGGAGAACATCGGAGGCAGGATCGCCGCCGGGCTGGCCCTCGTGATCGCCGGTGCCGCCCTGCTCTCCGCCGCGCCCGGCGCCGGAGACGGCCCGGGCTCCGCCGGTCCGGCCGGCGGGACTGCGATCGCGGGGGCATGCCTCCTGTGGGCTCTGGACAACAATCTCACGCGCCGGATCTCGGCGGGGAATCCCGTCGTGATCGCCGGCATCAAGGGGCTGGCGGCCGGCTCCGTCAACCTGGCGGCCTCCGCCCTGCTCGGCATGTCCCTTCCGGATGCCGGCACGGCGGCGATCGCAGGGCTGGCGGGATTCCTCGGCTACGGGGCCAGCCTCGTGCTGTTCGTCATGGCGCTGAGGGAGGCCGGTGCGGCGAGGACGGGGGCGCTCTTCTCGACGGCCCCCTTCATAGGCGCGGGCGCCTCGCTGCTGATCCTGGGCGAGCCGGCCGGGCCGATGCTGCTGCCCGCCGCGGTCCTGATGGCCGCAGGGGTATGGCTGCAGTCAGGCGAGAGGCACATCCACGCCCACGCGCATGGATCGCTCTTCCACGAACACACGCACGTGCACGACGTCCACCACGCGCATTCCCACGACGGGACCGAGCCGGCCGGGGAGAGGCACTGCCACCCGCATCAGCACGAACCCTTCGAGCATACGCACGCCCATCTCCCCGACATCCACCACAGGCACGGGCACTGGCGATAGCCCGGAGGCCCTCACCCGTCGATGCGGCCGCCCGCGCCCCAGCCCTCGAGGATCTCGGAGACGATCCCGCGGATCCTGTCCCTGAGCCTCTCGTAGTAGGCGGAGGCCGCCGCTACGGAGAAGGGCTTCGCTTCGCAGCCGGAATAGCGGATGGAGCATGCCGGCACCGGATATGTCCTGACCCCCTCGCGATCCAGCCAGGAGCCGGAACCGTCCCACTCGGGGACGAAGTCGGGGATGGCCGCCTGGACCAGGGCCAGCTCGTCCGAGCCGCCGTGTCCGGCCGAGGATCCGAAGATCTCCCTGGCGATGTCGTCGCCCACCACCCACCAGTCGACGAGCGCGGTCCGCACGCCGCACGACTTCCAGACCTCGGACAGGGCCTCGGACAGGGTTTCCGAATTGCCTCCGTGGCCGTTGAAGACGACGACCTGCTCGATGCCGGAGACGGACACCGAGTCGAGCAGCTCGACGACGAGGGACCTGTAGGTCTCCTTCTGCATCCACATCCCGCCGGGATATCCCGAGAGGGAGTTGACCAGCCCGAACGGCAGGGTGGGGAGCAGGATCGCGCCGAACTCTGGCGCCAGATCCCCGGCCAGCTTCTCCGGGGCGATGACGTCGGTCCCCAGGGGGCCGGCATCGTGAGCCTCGACCGTTCCCACGGGCCAGAAACAGAGACTCCTGTCCAGCTTCACGAACTCGTGGGTCGTCATCCTGAGCAGCTTCATGGCGCCACCCGATTCCCCACGGGCCAGAAACAGAGACTCCTGTCCAGCTTCACGAACTCGTGGGTCGTCATCCTGAGCAGCTTCATGCCCTGTCCCTCCCGTCACGCGAACCGCGAAGGCCCGCGGACAACGCAGACAGCAGCGAGGGCGGGTGCATCATGATGTTGGAATAGGCCTGGTTTGCCAGCGGGCACCAGCACTCGCCCCTCCGTATCGACCGCCTGATCTCGCGGGCCTTCCCGGAGCGCCAGGCGGACGCGAAGTCGCCTTCCGGGCCCACACGGCCCATCTCGGCGGCATAGGCCCTTATCGCGCATGGCCATACCGCCCCGTCGGCATTGATGTGGACATTGAGCAGGCCGGCGTAGCACGGGATCACCTGGCGCCTCTCGCGGAGGATCCTCACCACCAGGTCGTAGTAGACCAGCCTGAGCCCGGAGGTGATCCTTCCGAGCAGCCTGGCGTGCTTCATCTTCTCGATGGTGGCACGCCTGAAGCCTTCCATGATGCTTCCGTAAGTGGCGGGATCCGGCGTGATGCCGGAGCCGACGTTGAAGAACTCCTCGCGCTCCTCGGCTATCTCGTTGATGTACGTGTCCACGCCGAGGTTCCTCGCGTACTCGATGACCCCGGGCAGCTCCTCCGAGTTGAACCTGGAGATGACGGTGCCGACCCCCACGTGGAGGGCGGGGTACTCGCGCCTCAAGGCCGTGAGGCGCCCGAGCGTGTCGAGCAGCCTGTCGAAGTTGCCCGGCACGCCCCTTATCTCGTCGTGCCGCGCCCCGATCCCGTCGAAGGACGGCTTCACCGTGAGGGCGGTCCCCGGCGACTCGCGGCGGATGACCTCGAGCATCTCCCGGGTGGTATCCTCTATCCTCCCGGGCATAAGTGCGTTCGTGGGGACGTGGATGACGGCCGGGCGGAGGTGCCTGCACGCGAGGCGCACTATCTCCGGCAGGTCGCTGCGGAGGTAGGGTTCGCCGCCGGAGATGTTGAAGAACCAGGTGCGCCCGATCGACCTGAACATGGCCTCGATTGCAGGCAGTTCCAGCTCGGGGAGCCCGGGGGCCTTCCAGATCATGCAGGTGCCGCACCGGGACTGGCACCGGCGCGTGACCGAGAAGGTCACGTTGATCGGGGCGGGGGGCCTGCAGAGGCCGTGTCGGGCCAGGAAGGCGAAGGCGGCGGACGCGGCCAGCCCGGCCACCTTCGGGATCAGGGACAGTCTGCGCGAGAAAGCTTCGGACAATGTCGCCTCCACGGCGTAGGAAGCCTCGACGAGCATCAGGAGGATCCTGTGGCAGAGGGAAACCGTCACAGCCACCGCGATGCCGCCGGCGAAGGGAGCCAGGACCAGTCCCTGGAAGGACTCCCTCACTCCTATCCCTCCCGGGACGAACACCCAGACGAGGGATACGAGCCACGAGACCGGCATCACGATTATACAGGCGGCGAGCATGGCGAACCTGTCCCCCGCTCCGAGGCCGGCGAAGTCGAACCAGAGGAAGAGCGAGAAGCCCCTCAGGGCCCATGACAGCATCCCCGTGGAAACCATGTAGAGCCCGTCCATGGCGCCGATCCTGGGCATGCTCCCCCTGCCGAGGACCTTCCCGAACCGCCCGGTCATCCTCTCGACCAGGAAGGCCCTGATCCCCGGAGCGGCCAGCGCCAGCAGCACGACCGCCGAAGCGGCCGCGATGTACACCCTGGCCTCCGGAGGGAGCCCGGCCCCACCGGAGAGGGGTATGACCGCGAGCGAGAGCAGGCAGGCCGAGATCATGAGGTAGATGTTCTCGAAGGCCATGGAGAACAGCGAGATGCCCGCCCCGACCCCCCTGGACCGGAGGAAGGCGAGCCTGCCGAGGAACATCCATACGCGACCCGGGATGTACGACCCCGTCTGGGTGATGAACCAGTTCCTGCGCAGGGCGGTGCGGGACACCCCGGCGCCGGCGGCGCCGACGAGCCTCACCCAGGGGGCCGGGGCGAAGTACAGGCTTGCGAGGGCCGAGAGCACGGAGGAAACGAGCAGCGGCCAGCGCCCGGCGAAGTCGAGGCGGGATGCGAGATCGCCCACATCGCCCCTCCATGACGGCCACAGGCCGAACACGAACCACACGACCCCCCCCGCCAGGAGCGCGAAGCCGAACCACGCGCCCAGGCGGTTGAGGAAGTCATGCCGCGCCGGCACCGGGCTTTCCGCGCCTTCTCGCAACAAGCTCGACCGCTGCCGCGACCGCCGTCAGGAGGGCCGTGACGACGGATATGAGGAGCCCGGTCGAGAAATCGGAGGCATCGTAGGTGAAGCTGACGGAATGCTGGCCGGCCGGGATGGCGACGGCCCTCATCCAGCCGTTGGCGCGGAGGAGCCGGGCTTCCGTGCCGTCCACCGAGACCCGCCAGCCGGGGTGCCAGGTATCGGCGAGGACGAGCAGGCCGGGTTCGCCGGACTCGGTAGCGATCTCGACGAGTTCCGGCTCGTCCCTCGTGATGACGGCCGAACCCGGCTGTCCGGAGGGCGGCGGCAGATCAGGACCGCCCGACACCGTGCTCACGGCCTCGGGCGGGATACCGGGGGCCGGAGCGTCGCCTCCGGACACCCATGACGCAGGCATGAAGGCTCTGGGCATCGGCGCCGAGAGCTCCGCGGGGAAGCCTCCTGCCGAGGTGTCCGAGGCCATCTCATCGACGAGAGCCTCGTAGGGAGCCACAGTGCCGCCGTCGACCAGCACGGTGAAGCCTGTGGAGCGGACTTCCGGGAACCCTCCGGATGAGATCCCGGCGAGCATGTCGTCGACCGCCTGGGTCCTGGCGGCATGGTAGCCGGTGACGGACCTGATTCCCAGCGGGATGAACTCATTGCCGCCCGGGAAGATGCGCCCTTCGCCCACGGCCTCCCGGAGCCCGGCCGGCTCCGGATACAGGTCGGCGATCCTGGTCTGGGGCAGGAATACCTGGAAGTCCCTGTCGAGCGGCACGAGTTCCAGGGCCGCCACGGCCGATACCAGGAGGGATGCGGTTCCCGGGCCGATCCTCTTCCGGGAGACCGCGAAGACGGTGCCGGCCACGAGGGCCGAGACGAGCGCGGCCCTGAGGAGGTCGCCCGAGGCCAGGTCGACCCTCCTGTCCACGAGCTCCGGGAAGGCGGCGGGTGACGCCCCGGCCCTCCGCCACCACCCTGCCTGGGCGGACGAGAGGATGGGCCTGCAGAAGGCGAGGAGCACGAGACAGAGAGCGCCCCAGGCCGCGATGGGCTTCCAGCAACGTCCGGCCCTCACTCCGGCGACGGCCGCGTCGAAACCCGGCCCGGCGAGCAGCGATATGCCCGATGTGGTGAGGAAGGCCGCCATGTGCGGAGCCCTGAGCTTCCTGAACACGGGGACGATATCGTAGAGGATCCTGTAGAAGGGGGAGTATCCCCCCCATGACACCAGCAGACCCAGCAGGGCCACCGCTCCCAGCGCCATGCCCCTGTGCGTCTTCCGCGAGAGGAGGGCGACCGCGGCCAGCAGCAGGATCGAAACCCCCGTGAACTCGCTCGAGAGCCTGAGTCCGAGCCTTCCCCAGTACACCGGTCCGCCGCCCGCCTCGCTGTCGGGGAACCCGTGGCGGTAGCCGAACAGATGGGGGAATGCCATGGCGAGGGTCTCCTCGGGAGGCATCGAGTAGCTCGCGGACTGCGAGAGCGGCAGATCCTCGCCCCGGGTGGAGGTGCTCGAGAATGCATATCCCGGGAGCATCTGGACCGCGCCCAGCCCCGCCCCGGCCAGGGTCATCGCAGCCAGCCCGGATGCCGCCGCGAGCGCCTTCCTCACGCCCGGGCGCTCGAGGAACCTCCAGGCCAGCCACACGGTCGCCGCCATCGCGCTGTAGAGAAGCATCTGGGGGTGGCTGGACAGGGCCTGCATCCCGAGGCAGAGTCCGCCCAGGAAGAGGAACCACGCCCTCCTGGTGGCCCACCATCTCTCGCATGCGTAGAGGAGCAGCGGCAGGAAGCTCCAGGACACCATCTTGCTCGCGTGCCCCGCGTAGAACAGCGTGTTGGCCCATGCTCCGGCGGCGAAGGCGATGGTGCCCACCGTCCTGCCGCCCCGCGAGACACCCAGGGAGCCGAGGAACAGCCAGGCGGACAGAGCGGCGATGAACGCCTGCACCGGCCAGATGAACCGTACCGACGCCTCCGGGCCTGCGGCCAGGAGGAGGAGCCCCCGGACCGGATAGAACACGGGTGCCGAGAAGGAGGAAAAGAACGGGATGCCGCAGTAGATGTAGGGGTTCCAGTGCGGTATCCTGCCTTCGGCGATGCTGGCGGCGGTGTAGGAGAGGAACGGGTATCCCTGGTGGACAGTGTCGCTGAGATCGCCTCCCGGCAGGCGCGGTGAGGAGAGGACCGGCCAGTAGACGGCCGCTGCGAGCCCCAGAGCCAGAATGATAGCCATGTGCCTGTCAGAAAGCCTGAAGCCCACGCCTCTCCCCCCTTCCCTTCGGTGCCGCGAACCTAAGGGTCGCGAGCGCCATCGCGATCTCGAACAGGGCCATGAGAAGAGTCTGCCCGAACATCGCCGCCATCACCGGCGCCAGGCCGGACCCGCCGTCGCACATGGCGGCCGTGGCGGCCTCCCTGACCCCGATGCCTCCGGGGACGAAGACGACAATATACCCGGCCAGCCAGGACAGGGGCGCCGCGGCGACGGCGGACCAGAAGCCGTTCGCCGGGAGGCCCATGCCGGTGATCCAGAGCCAGACCGAGGCCCCCCTCAGGACCCAGGAGGCCGCGTAGGCCCCCACTGCCCTGAGGGAAGTGGCGAACCTCACCCCGGTGAAATCCCCGGCTCCCTTCAGCCTGAATGCGAGCCTCTGCACCGGCGAGAGCAGCGGAAGCAGAAGGAGGGCGGCCGAGCCTGCCAGAGCGGCCGTCCGGAGCGACCGGGGCAGATCGCCGCCGGCCAGCAGGACCGCGGGCATGGCCACGAGACCGACCGCCGCGAAGCTGGCAAGCACCTCCCAGACCGCCGCCGCGGCTGCTCTGGCCATCGAGAGGCCCTCCGACCTCAGGAATCCTATCCTCCCCGCGAAGAGCCAGATCTTGCCGGGTATGTAGCGCCCGAGCTGGCTGGCGAACCAGGCCGCGGCGAGCTTCCCGGCAGGTGTCGCAGCGCCCAGGTCGCGCGAGAACAGGATCCAGCCGGCGGGTATCAGCGCGAGGCCGGCGAAGAGCAGGATGGCGGAGGCCGCGAGGACTGCCGGGTCCGGATCCCATGCGGCGGACTCGAAGGACTCGAGTATCCCGGCCCGGCTCGACCATATCCGCCAGGCCGCGAAGGCGAGCGCCGCCGCCAGGAGGACGGCGGAAACGGCTCCGAAGGCTCCCCGGCGGGCCGTCACCGGATCAGCCCTTCGGCCCTGTACCAGGCCACGGTCGCAGCCAGGCCTTCGGCGAGGGGAGTGGCGGGGGCGAATCCGGCGGCCTTCGCCCTGGAGATGTCCACCCAGTGGTCGCGCCCGAACAGCGCGAGCCTGCTCTCGGAGAGCTGCGGCGGGGCCAGGGGACCAAGGAGAAGGGCGGCCCTGAAGATGACTGAAGGCACGGGAATCCTGAGGAGGCGCACTCCCATGGCGGAGGCGGCAGCGCCCGCGAGACTGCTCACGCTGACCACGTCAGGCCCGCCGATGTTCCATGTCCCCGGCCCGATCAGCCCGCCTCCGAGGCTCTCCCGGACCGCCCTGCAGACGTCGAGCACGAACGTCGGCCGCAGACGGGCCGAACCGGTGCCCACCAGGGGGAACAGGCCGCTGGCGACCTGCCTGAAGAAGCTCAGCTTGTGCCTGTCGCCCGGGCCGTACACGAAGTCGGGCCGGAGAATCGTGAGGAGCCGCGCGGGCATGAGCCCGGAGACGAGCCTCTCGGCCTCGGCCTTCGATTCCTCGTAGGCCCCCCACGGGGCGGGAGGAGAGTCCTCCCGGGATCCACCCACCAGCCCTGCGACCCCGGGCGTGCTGAGGTGGATGAAGGGTATGGCCCGTTCCGCACAGACTCCGGCGATGGCCGCCGGAAGGGCCGTGTTGGATGCGGCGAGTTCCTCCGGGCGGACACCCGGACCGCCCAGCCTGCCTGCAGCGTTGACTGCTGCGTCTATCCCGCCGGGGAAGCGGCCGGGATCGAAGGCTCCGCCGTCCGGCCGGGGGAGGGGGGCGACTTCGTGTCCCTCCGCTGCGAGAAAGCTCGACAGATGGGAGCCTATGAAGCCTCCTGCCCCGGCCAGGAGTATCCTCATGGCAGGGCCTCCAGGAGCCTGCGGGCGTACTCGTCCCATCCGAACCGCGCAGCCATGGCGGCCACCGCCCCGGCGGCGCCCGGCCCGGCCGAGAGCTCCAGGGCGGCCTCCAGAGCAGCGGCAAGGCCTTCCGGATCGCACGGTTCCGCAAGGAAGCCCGTGCGTCCCTCCTCTACCAGCTCGGGGAGCCCTCCGGTGCGGGTGAGCACCAGCGGCTTCCGGAACGCCAGGGCGATCTGCGCGACCCCGCTCTGGGTGGCCGACCTGTAGGGCAGGGCCACCACGTCCGCCGCCCGGAAGAGGGCATCCACCTCGCCGTCGGGTATGAACCTGTCGATCCACCTGACCCTGCCTGCGAGATCGGGCCTCTCCATCCGCTCGTGCAGGGCCTCCCTGCCCGAGTAGGCCTCGCCCGCGACGAGCAGGTCCGCCTCTTCACGGAGGAGCGCGAAGGCCTCCAGAAGGTCCTCGAGACCCTTGTACGGCCTCACGAGGCCGAAGAAGAGGACGACCCTCCTGTCGGGATCGAGCCCGAGCGACTCCCTGGCGGCCGCGGCCGAACCGCCCGGCCGCACGTACTGGTCATAGACGGGGTGGAAAAGCTTCAGCACCCGCGAGCCCGGAGCCATGGCGCGGGCCTCCTCCGCATCCGGGGCGCCGTGCACGACCTGTCTCTTATACACATCTGACGCTGCCGACGAGTTCCGAA
>JAUCPW010000004.1 GCA_030373045.1 Candidatus Fermentibacter sp. | reverse complement strand
CCCCCCCCCCCCCCCCCCCCCCCCCCCCCCCCCCCCCCCCCCCCCCCCCCCCCCCCCCCCCCCCCCCCCCCCCCCCCCCCCCTCCGCCCGGGGCGGGTTCAGCTCCCGCCCTCCATCCTCCTCAGGGCGCAGATCACCGCCGAAGGCGTGACGCCGAAGGCCCTGGCCACCTCCGAGTAGTTCATGCCCCATCTCCTTCGGCATTCCCTGAAGGCCTCGTGCCTGAGCGCCTGCTGCGCCCGCCCCCTGGGGTTGACGAGCCTGGCGCGGTGCACCCCGTACTCCCTGGCCAGCACTGCCGCGGGATCGGCCGGCAACAGCCTCTCGGACGGAACAGCCGGTTCGGGCGGGCGCCTGATCTCGAACTCCCTCCAGTCGGGTTCCGGTTCGCCGGGATCGGGCGGGAGCACGGGGTGCCCGGCCATGCCGGAACGGCCTGCCGAGCGCCCTCCCGCTCCGATGCTCCTTCTCAGGCTCGACCACTCCCAGGCCTCGGGGAACAGCACGATCCCCTCGCGCGACGGCAGGGAATGGACGTACCGGATGACCGAAGGGGCCCGGGACTCGTCGTCGAAGGCCCTGCTCGAGTACCTGCCGCCTCCGTACAGGCCCGTGCCGGAACCCCGTACGTCGGTCCTGACCCTCGAGTACCTGCCGAGGAGGAGTCTCGTGAATCTCTTCATCTCCTCGCCTTCACCGTGGAGGAGGAGGGTGGCCGATCCGGGAAGGAGGCACCAGGCCCGGAGATCGAGGCCGGTTCCCGCCAGCAGGGGCGGTACGAGTGCGACAAAGGCCGAGTAGTCAGGGGCGTCCCTGAACAGCAGGAGCCCCCCGCCGGCCCTCGTGGAGACCAGGTAGAAGGCGTTCCCGATGCAGATCCTCGCAGTTCTCGGCATCGCTCCCTCCGCCCGGAATATCCCGGCGCGCGGGCCCGGGGACAACTCCCCGGCCATGCGCACGACATTGACCCGATACCCGTGGAACTCTATAAAACCACGGGCATTATCCTACCAGAGAGATCAACCATTGCGCCAAGGGAGGACGAGGTGGCAAGGATTGTGATATTGCTGTTCCTGGTAGCATCGCTTGCATACGCGGACGTCCTGTACAGGGCTCCCGGCGAAGTCGATCCGGCGGTCTTCCTCGGCCGAGACGGCGCCGAGACGCTGATCGAGTTCAACCTCCCCGCCCTCACCCGCGAGGATGCGTTCGTCGACGGCTTCGGGCCGGCCAGCGTCATCAGGATACCCGGATGGGGTTTCGTGGGGCAGCTGGGCGCCCCCGACCTCCCTGCGGTGCGCAGCATGGTCCTGGTCGACAACACCGGCGACTACAGGCTCGAGATAGTCTCCGAGGAGACTTCCGTCCTGGGTTCGTACGACGTGGCGGCCTTCCAGGAATCCCCCTCCAGGAACGGCGATACGCCGCCCTACCGCCAGGATGAAGCCGTCTACGGCAACTCCGGCTTCTTCCCGGGCGAAGCGGCCACGCTCGAATCGATCCAGATCCTGCGAGACCTCAGGGTCGCCTGGGTGCGGTTCAATCCCGTGCGCTACAACCCCGTCACCGGTGAAACCATCATCACCACGAGCGTCACCGCCCGCCTCGTCCCAACCGGCGGCCAGGGCGAGAACGAGCTCGTGCGCGCGGCCACGGGCATAACGCCCGCATATCTGCCTTTCTACGAGGAGGTGCTCGGTTTCGAGCCCGCCGGGCAGAATACGGTCGACGGCTGCTACCTCGTGATCGGGTCGGAGGAGAGCATAGCACTCTGCCAGGACCTCATCGACTGGAAGATGGAGAAGGGCTACGAGGTCGTGTACGGAGTCGTCCCGACGATCGGCGCCACATCCTCCGCCATCGACGCCTGGATCGAGAACGCGTTCAACACCTGGTCCAACCCGCCCCTGTACATCCTCATCTGCGGCAACCACAACGTGGTGCCGACGCCGCTCTCGGGCGGCATGGCCCAGGACAACCAGTACGGCGTCATCGGTACCGCCACCTCGGTTCCGTCGATCCATGTCGGCAGGCTCTCCAACGAGGACACCGACGACCTGGCCTACCAGACCTGGAAGATCTTCAACTACGAGTACGACCCCTACATGCCTGCCGAGAGCTGGTTCCAGAATGCGGTGAGCATCGGTTCCACCGACTTCGAGGATCCGGCCCACAGCTGGGAGTACACCGAGATCTTCATGGCGGCCGGCATGACGGTCGACTACTACTGCGACGAGGGAGGCATGACGCCTACCGTGGCCGCGATCTCGGCCAGCATCAACGACGGCCGCTCCCTGATCAGCTACATCGGCCACGGATCGATGACGGCATGGGGGACATCCGGCTTCAGCAACTCGAACGTCGCGGCCCTGTCCAACGGCAGGATGCTTCCCTGGATCAACTCCATCGCCTGCCAGAACGGCGCCTTCGACGACGGCTACTGCTTCGCCGAGGCCTGGATGAACGAGGGCACCGTCGAGTCCCCCAAGGGCGCGATAGGCATAATGGCGGCCACGGTGAACAGCCCTGTAGGCCAGACCGACTCCCTTGCAGAGTACACCTTCCGCGGGTACTTCGAAGAGGACATCTGGCACACGGGTGACGCTGTCGACTACGGCAAGCTCAAGGTCGAGCAGTTCTACGGCTTCAGCGGCGCATCATCCAACAACAACATGCACATGATCTTCGGATGCCCCGAGCTTGACATCTTCTGCACCACCTCGCCCCTGCCGGCCCTCACGGCCGACCATCCCTCCGCGATATCGCAGGGCAGCTTCACGGTGACCGTGACGAGCGGCGGTTCACCCGTCGAAGGCGCCCTTGTCGGAGTCGTGCAGGACTCGGTCTATCTCGACGGCGGGCTCACCAACGCCTCCGGCGTCGTGACGCTCACCATCCCGTCCCTCCCGTCCTCCACCGAGTGGGCGACCGTCACGGCGACCTACCACAATGCAGAGCCCTACCGCGGTTCGGCCAACCCGGGCACGGGCATCGAGGGCGGCGAGGGGGCGGTTGGCTCCCTTTGCCTCGGCTCGCCTGCACCCAACCCGTTCTCGGCAGCCACGTCGATCCAGTTCAGCGTGTCCGAACCCGGTTTCGCGAGCCTGGACGTGTTCGACATGGCCGGCCGGCTGGTCGACACCATCACCTCCGGCGAAGTCGCCGCCGGATCCCACGAAGTGACGTGGGCCGGTGACGGTGCCGACGGCAGGCCTCTCGCCGACGGCATCTACATGATCCGCCTCCGCACAGCCGCGGGCTCCACATCCCGCACCTGCGTGCTGCTCAGGTAGAAGAGCTCGACTGACGAGGGCCGGCCCCGGGCCGGCCCTCTTCTTGACGGAGCCCCACCGCAGGGCTAGATTTTCCGAGCTTTTTGCGGCAGTTCGGTTTGATATCCAGCAGCAAGGCCGCCACGGGCGGCCCGGAGGTCAGATTAGTGTCGACTTACAGAGGTCCCAGGCTCAGAAAGGTGAGGTCTCTCGGCGTGATGCTGCCGGGGCTCACCCACAAGGCCGCCAGGAAGCGCACCTCCCCTCCGGGAGAGGCCGGCGGGCAGCACCGCCGCCGCAGGGTGTCGGTCTACAGGATGCAGCTCTCCGAGAAGCAGAAGATCCGCTACAACTACGGCCTGTCCGAGAAGCAGCTCGAGGCGTATTTCCAGAAGGCCGCGAGCCTCCCGGGAGAAACCGGCGTGAACCTCCTCCAGCTCGTGGAGCGCAGGCTCGACAACGTAGTGGCGAGATCGGGCTTCGCCAGCACCATCCCGGCGGCGCGCCAGCTCGTGTCCCACGGGCACATCACCGTCAACGGCCACAAGGTGGACATCGCCTCCTACCAGGTCGGCGTGGGCGACATCATCTCCCTGAAGGAGTCGAGCAGGGATCTCAAGGTCATCGTCGACAACATCACGCAGGGCCGCGGCATCGGCGTGCCCGCCTACCTGGAGGTCGACCCCAAGTCCCGCAAGGCTTCGATGAAGAGCCTGCCGGCGCGCGAGGACATCACTCTCGAGGTCCAGGAGCGCATGGTCGTGGAGTTCTACTCCAAGTAGAGCCCGATCCATACCTCAGGGCGCCGCGCGAGCGGCGCCCTTTCCATTTCCCTCCAGATCGCCTTTGACTTTCGTTCCCGAATACGCCTGAAAAGCACAAGCAGCGCATAATGCATGTGGAGTTCAAATAGCGGGCATCGGGCATGTGTTCCGGTGATCACACATGATTTATTCCAACAGCCGGGCATGATTCCGGTTTGCCCGAACATAACGTTAATAGTATAGCATGCAAATAAAAGCAAACGCATCATATCGGAGTTTTCGAGGCGGTTCGGCGAAGGATGGGAACGGTTTTCCAGCGGTCTGATGGGAGCGGTCTGATGGGAAGGTGTTGCGGGGAGGGGGTGGGGGGCCTATAAACACCACTCAACAGCGCGGAGGGACGAGATGTCCGGTCGATTCGTGGGATTCGCGGCTCCGAGACATGTCGAGAGCCTCGACGACTGCTGCTTCTATCACACCGTGGACCTTCCCGGTCTGGGCACCGTGGAGGGCCCGTGGGACCTGCGCGGTGGCGTCGACGACTATCTGGGACATGTCGACTTCCAGGGCGTGTCGGTGTTCGAACCTGGCCCGGCCAGCGGCTTCCTCACGTTCGAGATGGAGAAGCGCGGCGCCCTGGTGACGGCCTACGACCTGTCGGAGGAGCAGGAGTGGGACGTCATCCCCTACGCCGGGCGCGACGCCTCCATCGAGAAGGCCGAGATGCGGGCGCAGATGAGGCGCATCAACAACTCGTTCTGGCTCGGCCACAGGCTCTTCGACTCACGCGTCCGCCTTGTCCACGGCCATGTCTACGAGGTGCCGGATGATATCGGCACCTTCGACGTCTGCCTGCTGGGCAGCATCCTGCTCCACCTCAGGGATCCGTTCCTCGCGATGCAGAAGTGCCTCTCGCACACGGCCGGGACCGCAATCGTGACGGACATGCTGCCGCGGTCGGATCTCCTCCCGAAGAGCGGCCTGCGGCGGCTCGTCCCCGCAATCCTGAGACAGCCCTCGATGGGATTCGCACCAGACGGGGAAACACGGCGCCCGACCGACACCTGGTGGAAGCTCCATCCCGAGATCGTCGCAAGAATGCTGGGAGTGCTGGGATTCGGCAACGCCGAGGTGACGTACCACCGTCAGACCTACAGGGGCCGCAGGCTGCGCCTGTTCACTGTGGTCGCGCACAGGACCGGGAGAGGCCCCGCCTAGGGGCGGAACACGGATTCGCGGAAATGGAAACGGGCCCCCGGCCGGTGCCGGGGGCCCTTGGCATGATTCTTCGCTAGAGCAGCGACGCCAGGTTGTCGGACAGCATTCGGGAGTAGTCGTCCGTGGGGAAGGACGAGCGCAGGGCGCGCGCGGCCAGCGCGAGGGACTTCTGCAGGGGCAGCGTGTACCTCATGGTGGTGAAGCGGCTCCTGTAGGCCTCGACCTCCTTCGACACGTCGGCCTTGTCCCTTATGCAGCGCGCCATCATCGACGCGACCGGGCCGAAGTCGTCCTCGTCCATGCCGAACCGGGTCATCTCGGAGACGCCCGTGCGGAGGCCGCTGGATACGAGGAACGTCTCGTCGTCCGGGAGGGCCTGGTAGTTGACTATGATGCCGTTCTCCTCGAGCCTCCTGGCGATGTCGGCCCCGTCTCCGAACTCGCTCACGCGCAGTACGACCTGGTGGGTCATGGTGTAGCCGTCGGAGGGATCGCCCTCGACCCTCAACCCGTTGTCGGCCAGATGCCTGGCGAACGCCCTGGCGTTCGAGAGCACCCTGGTCTGGTATTCCTCCTTGAACTCGTTCATCTCGTGGGTCGCGACCAGCAGGCCGACAAGCGTGGCCAGATGGTGGTTGCTGGTGCTGCCGGGGAACGCCCTGCTGCGGATGTCGAGCCAGAGCTTGCGCAGGGGGCTCGACTTGTCCATCCTGCTCGCGATGACGCCGCGCTGGGGGCCGAAGAATGTCTTGTGGGTCGAACCCGTCACCAGGTCGGCACCTTCGGCGAGGGGGGCCTGGAATGCTCCGTAGAGGCCGAGCACGTGGGCCATGTCGTACATGATCACGGGCCGGGGCTGCATGTCCCTGACGATCTCCGCAACGAGGCTGACCGGTTCCGGGTACAGGAACATGCTCTTGCCGAATACGATCAGTTCGGGCTTCCTGTCGCCTATCAGGCCGGCGAGCCTGTCGGTGTCGATCCTGTACATGTTGTCGGAGCGGACGGGGAAGTTGACGCAGTTCTCCTCGCCCGTGGCGGGATCGATGTCGACGAAGTTGAACAGCGCGCCCATGGGCTGGCTCGAGAGGTGCCCGCCCTTGCCGAGGTCGTTGTTCATCACTGCGCGCAGCTTCCTGAACACGCCGGGGGCGGAGTCCCTGTTGACGAACCTCGTGACCGCCTTGAACACGATCTCGTTGGCCATCTGGCCGCTGATGGGCCTCAGCTCGGTCTCGGTGGCCCCGAAGTACCCGCAGAGAGCCTCCTGGGCCTCGATCTCGACATCCCTGATGAAATCCGTGCCCTGGTAGAAGTATACCTCGCGGCTCTTCATGGACCTGTGCTCGGCATATCGCCCGGCGGGATCGCACATCTCGCAGATCTTCACTATGGGGCTGGGCGTGTTCTCCGACGGGATGAGGTTCAGGCAGCGCCTCTGCCGCCAGTCGTTGTTCCTCTCGATGCGGTCGAAGAGACCGTCGATCCTGTCCTCGAATCCTGACATCAGTCCATCCTTCCTGGTCGCCGCGGAGTGCGCGGCCATGACAACCGACAGATCGAATCCTCGATAATACTCGATCCGTACGGCCGAGGCACCGGTGAGCCCGCCACCCCGCAAATAGAAGCGGTACCCCGGGATATCCGGTTCCATCCCGGCGGCCCTTGTCCCTGCGCCCTGCTTTTGCGATAAACGAAGCGATTTACGCCTGAAGGGATTGTGACGGGATGGCATCGGACACCCAGGACAGGATCACGGCGCTGACAGGGCAGCTCGACAAGCTCAGGGAGGGCCTTTGACCTCGATGCGATGAGCGTCCGCGAGGAGGAGATAGGCCGCGCCATGGCGGACCAGGGGTTCTGGGACGACAGGAAGAAGGCGCTGGCGATCATATCAGAACTCAAGGAGATACAGGCCTGGACAGCGCCGGTAAGGGCTCTGCGGAGGCAGCTCGAGGACGTCGAGGTGGCGCTGGAGCTGCTCGAGCAGGAGCCCGACGAGGAACTGGCGCAGGATACGGTCCGCCGGCTGGAGACCCTCGAGGCCGAATGCGGAGTCCTCGTCTTCCGCAGCATGCTCTCGGGCAAGGATGACCGGAAGGATGCGATCCTCACGGTGCGGCCCGGGGCCGGTGGGATAGACAGCCAGGACTGGGCGGAGATGCTCATGGGCATGTACGTCCGCTGGGCCGAGAAGATGGGGTTCGAGACCGAGATGCTCAACCTCCAGCCCGGCGAGGAGGCCGGGATCCGCGAGGCGGTCATCTCGGTGAAGGGGCCCTTCGCCTACGGTTATCTCCTGGCCGAGAGCGGGATCCACCGGCTCGTGAGGCGTTCGCCCTTCGACCAGAACCACAGGCGCCACACCAGTTTCGCATCCGTGTTCGCCCTGCCCGAGGTCGACGAGAGCATCGACATCGAGATCAGGGACGAGGATCTGCGCGTCGACACCTACCGTTCCAGCGGGGCGGGAGGGCAGCACGTGAACAAGACCTCCTCCGCGATCAGGATCACCCACATCCCGAGCGGGATAGTCGTGACGTGCCAGGACGAGAGGTCGCAGCACCGGAACCGCGAGGTCGCCATGAGGATCCTGAGGTCGAGGCTGTACGAGCTCGAGGAGGAGAAGCGCAGGGCGGAGAAGGACGAGCTCGAGAGCACGAAGAAGGACGTCTCGTGGGGCAACCAGATCAGATCGTACGTCCTTCAGCCGTACCAGATGGTGAAGGACCACAGGACGGGCATGGAGACATCGGACGTGGACGGGTTCCTGGCCGGCGACATCCAGGCCTTCATAGAGGAGTATCTGCGGACGGGGGGCAGGTGATGATCGAACAGGGCGACCAGATGGACATCAGGCGGGCCAAGCTCGTCGAGGTAAGGGATGTTCTGGGCCTGGACCCGTATCCTCCCAGGACCGGCCCCGTCACACCCGTCGCGTCGGTGGTGCAGGCAGGGGAAACCCCTGGTCCGGTGTCGACCGCCGGCAGGATAAGGGCACGGCGCGAGCACGGCAAGGCCCTCTTCGTCGACATCTGGAGCGAAGGGGCGTCCATCCAGGCGTATTTCAGGAAGGACAGGCTCCCCGGGGCCGTGTGGACCCTGGCCGGCCTCCTCGACCTCGGTGACATCGTCAGGGTGTCCGGAGGCGTCTTCCGCACCAGGACGGGAGAGCTGACGGTCGACGTCCAGGAGATGGAACTGCTCTGCAAGAGCCTCAGGCCGCTGCCGGTGGTGAAGACGGACGCCGAGGGCAGGACCTTCGACGCCCTGGCCGACACCGAACTGATGTACAGGCACAGGACCATGGATCTGCTGGTCAACCCCGCGAGCAGGGCCAGGGCGCTGGCCCGCTCGAGGATCGTGACCGCGCTCCGGTCCTACCTCGACCGGAACGGTTTCGTCGAGGCGGAGACCCCGGTGCTCCAGCCCCTCTACGGCGGGGCTTCTGCCGAGCCCTTCACCACCGAGTACGTCCATCTCGGCGAGAGGTTCTACCTGCGGATCGCCACGGAGCTGTACCTGAAGCGGCTTCTCGCGGGCGGCATCGACAGGGTGTACGAACTCGGGAAGGACTTCAGGAACGAGGGGATCGACAGGACCCACTCGCCGGAGTTCACCCAGCTCGAGCTCTACGAGGCCTACGGCGACTACGGCACGATGATGACCCGCTTCGAGGAGATGGTGGGGGAGGCGGCCGAGGCGGCCGGTACCGGCATGGAGGTGGCCTTCAGGGGCCACAGGATCTGCCTCCGGGCCCCCTTCGCACGGGTCGGATTCGTCGACTCGCTCAGGGACGCGAGCGGAGAGGACTTCTTCTCCTGGGAGCCCGGAGCCCTCAGGAAGCGCTGCGACGATCTGGGGACGGCTCCAGGGGCTGCCGACAGGGAGTCCCTGATCGACAAGCTGTTCGACCACTACGTCACTTCCGGGCTCGTCCAGCCCACGTTCGTGCTCGACTATCCGCAGTTCCTCTCGCCGCTTGCCAAGCCGAAGCCCGGCTGCCCGGGCATCACCGAGAGGTTCGAGCCGTTCATCGCCGGGCTGGAGATGGGCAACGCCTTCAGCGAGCAGAACGATCCCGTACTGCAGAGGGCCATCCTCCAGGAACAGGCGTCGGGTTCGTCCGAGCGCATGGGCGAGGTCGACGAGGACTTCCTCCATGCCCTCGAGATCGGCATGCCGCCCGCGGGCGGTCTCGGGGTCGGGGTCGACCGTCTCGCAATGGTGCTCACCGACGCATCCTCGATCAGGGACGTCATCCTGTTCCCCCAGCTCAGGCGTCTCCGTTGAGCTGTCCCGTCGTGCCGCCCGTGGCTTTCCGGCAGATATGGAGCCGCGCCCATTCCGGGGTGGTCAGGATGGTGTCCATCCTCTCGATCTCCGGCATCGCGATCGGCGTAGCCGCGCTACTCCTGCTCGACGCGTTCATGAACGGCTTCCAGGGATCCATCATGGACTTCCTGTCCATGGCCAATCCCGCGCTGATAGTCACGGCGCCGGGAGGAGGATACCTGACCGGGCGGGACGTCGATCTCGTCAGGGCTCTCGCCGCCTCCACACCCGGCCTCGGTTCGGTGTCGCCCTATCTCGAGAAGGCCGCAGTCGCCTCCGGCGAGGGCGGTTCCGTGGCGGGCATACTGGTCCGGGCGGTCGATCCCGTTGCCGAGAGGGGCGTCTCCTCGCTCTCCGAAGGCCTTCCAGCCTCGGGCAGCGAGGCCGTCCTTGGGTCGGAGCTGGCCGCCAGGCTCTCCGTCCTCGAAGGCGACAGCATCAGGATAGCCTCGACCGAAACGGTGGACATCACATCCTCCGGCCATGCCGTCGTCGATACCATAGTTTCC
The DNA here is from genome assembly GCA_030373045.1 of Candidatus Fermentibacter sp. Taxonomy (NCBI): domain Bacteria; kingdom Pseudomonadati; phylum Candidatus Fermentibacterota; class Candidatus Fermentibacteria; order Candidatus Fermentibacterales; family Candidatus Fermentibacteraceae; genus Candidatus Fermentibacter; species Candidatus Fermentibacter sp. The sequence continues at coordinate 137,882 of JAUCPW010000004.1, read as the reverse complement.
GTCCGGGTGGCAAGCGTCCGTGACTTCGGGCTCGCCGAGTACAATTCCGGCCTCGCGGTCGTGAGCCTCGGCACCGCGGGAGCGCTCTACGGAACCGCCGGCCGCTTCTCCGCCGCCGGCGTCTCGCTGGATCCCGGCGCCGACGCGGTGGAGTCCTCTGCGGCCCTGTCCGCCTCCCTCAGGTCCGAATACGTGGATTCGAGATACGACAGGTTCATGGAGGCCGAGGCCTTCCTGACCCGGCACGAGAACCTCTTCCGGGCCTTCGGGCTGGAACGGTTCGGCATGACGGTGGTGCTCGCCCTGATCACCGTCGTTGCCCTGCTGAACCTGTCGAGCGCGCTTGCGATGATCGCGCTGGAGCATCGCAGGGACACGGGCGTCCTGAGGGCGATGGGCGCCACCCCGGGCCACATCCTGGGGATCGGCTTCTTCCAGGGTCTCATCCTGGGCGTGTCCGGCTGCCTGGCGGGTTCCGCATTCGCGGCCCTCGCGATCCTCGCTGTCAACAGGCTCGTCCCCCTGCACCTGGAGGATTCTGTCTACTGGGTGGACACTCTCGTCGCCAGGGTCGATCCGGGCGCCTGGCTGCTCACCATGGGCGCCACGATCGCGGCCTGCCTGGCCGCGTCGGCACTCCCGGCGGCCTCGGCCCTGTCCGTCCCCCCCGCGGAATGCGTGCGGCATGAGTGATGCGCCGGCCCTCTCCTGCAGGGGGATCAGGAAGTCCTACCGCGAGAGCGGCGCGGTGCTCGAGGTGCTTCGCGGGATCGACTTCGAGGCCGCCCCCGGCGAGATCGTGGCGGTCACCGGCCCGAGCGGCTCGGGGAAGAGCACGCTCCTGAACATCCTGGGTGTCCTGGAACCCCCCGATTCCGGTTCGGTCCTGATAGGCGGCGTCGATGCCTGGCTCTCCCCGGAGGGCGGAAGGGCGGCGCTCCGGAACAGGAGACTCGGGTTCGTGTTCCAGTTCCATCACCTCATGGAGGAGTTCACGGTCCTCGAGAACGTCGCGATCCCTCTCCTGATAGCGGGAAGGGCGAAAGCAGAGGCCGAGGATGCAGCGTCGGCGATCCTCCGCGAGGTGGGGCTCGAAGGTCTGACCGGCAGGTTCCCCTCGAAGATCTCGGGCGGCGAGAGGCAGAGGGCGGCCATAGCCAGGGCCCTGGTGGCACGGCCGGACGTGGTCCTTGCCGACGAACCCACCGGCAATCTCGATCCAGTGAACGGCGAGAGGCTGAGGGACCTGATCGGGCAGCTCGCGCATGATCACGGACAGGCCTTCGTCCTCGCCACGCATTCCGCTGCTCTCGCCGCGGGGTCGGACAGGGCCTACCGGCTGGCATCGGGGCTGCTGATCCGGGAAGGCTGAGTTTGCCCGGCCAGGGCGGTACCGGGTATCATCCCCGCGCTGCAGGCAGGAACCCCTGGGCGCGTTGCCAGTATATTCAGTAGACAGCCACGATTCCACGGAGGTATCGATTGCCCGAGCAGTACAGCGAGAGAGCCAGGGCGGCGATCAACATAGCGCGCACCGAGGCCAGCAAGTACGGGCAGGCCAAGGTCGGTTCCGAGCACATGCTCTTCGGCCTGCTCTCCGTCAGGGGTTCCACCGCCATCTCCATACTGCATGCCCTCGGCGTCAACACGTCCGAGTTGAGGGTCCGCCTCGAGAGCTACATCAGGAAGCCGTCGGGGATAACGATCCCCACGCACGAGGTCGGCTGGACTACCAAGGCCCGGCTGGTCCTCCACGAGGCCAACAGGCAGTCGAGCCTGATGAACCACCAGACGGTCGGGACCGAGCACATCCTGCTGGGGCTCATCGCCGTATCCAGCTGCATGGCCGCGAACCTCCTCCGCGAGCGGGGAGTGCTGCTCGACCGCGCGGTCACCGAACTCCAGAACCTGCCCCGCGGAAGGGAGGAGAAGTCCGAGGAGGAATCCACGTCCGCCCTCGAGTTCTTCTGCCGCGACCTCACCGCGATGGCAGGCGAGAACTCGCTCGATCCCGTCATCGGCCGCGAGAAGGAGATCTCGAGGGTCATCCAGGTCCTCTGCAGGAGGAAGAAGTGCAACCCGGTGCTCATAGGCGAGCCGGGGGTGGGCAAGACCGCCATCGTAGAGGGTCTCGCGCAGCTCATCATCTCGTGCCGCGTGCCGCCGCCCCTCCGCGACAGGAGGCTGATGGCCCTGGACATGGCCGGGGTGATCGCCGGCACCAAGTACAGGGGTCAGTTCGAGGAGAGGCTCAAGGTCCTGCTCAAGGAGATATCCGAAGCCGGCAACATCATCCTGTTCATCGACGAGATACATTCCATCGTCGGTGCGGGAGCGGCCGAAGGCGCCATCGACGCGGCCAACCTGCTCAAGCCGGCGCTGGCCAGGGGCGAGTTCCAGTGCATCGGGGCGACCACCCTCGACGAGTACAGGCGGCGCATCGAGAAGGACGGCGCCCTCGAGAGGCGATTCCAGCCGGTTCCGGTCGATCCGCCCACGGTGGCGCTCACGGTCGAGATCCTCGACGGCCTCAGGAGCAAGTACGAAGAACACCACGGAGCCGAGTTCCTGCCCGACGCCGTGCATGCCTGCGCCAGCCTGGCCGACCGGTTCATAAGCGGCAGGTTCCTGCCGGACAAGGCGATCGACGTCATGGACGAGGCCGGCGCCAAGACCAGGCTCCAGGCATCGGCGATGCCGCCGGGGCTCGATCAGATCGAACACGAGATCGAGCTGATGGAGTCGGACATGACCCGCGCCACCGAGATGTGCGACTTCGAGGAGGCCATGAAGCTCCGGTTCGAGGTCGAGAAGAAGCAGGCCGTCCTGGCCGCCGCGAGGAACGAATGGCTGTCCTCCGAGGACAGGAGGATCGTCACGGTCGACCTGGTGGCCGAGGTGGTGTCGGACATGACCGGCATCCCCGTGAACAGGATGACCGAGAGCGAGCTCGCGCATCTCAGGGATCTCGAGAAGCATCTCTCCTCCCGGATCGTCGGGCAGGACGAAGCCCTCGGAGTCATCGCCAGGGCGATCAGGAGGGGCAGGGTCGGCCTCAAGGACCCGCACCGGCCATCCGGCGCCTTCCTCTTCATGGGCCCCTCAGGGGTCGGCAAGACCGAGACCGCAAGGGTCATCGCCGAGAAGGTGTTCGGCGACACCAGCGCCCTGATCCGGATCGACATGTCCGAGTTCCAGGAGAAGTTCTCGGGCTCCAGGCTGGTCGGAGCGCCCCCGGGATATGTGGGCTACGACGACGGAGGCCAGCTCACCGAGAAGATCAGGAGGCGGCCGTACTCGGTCGTGCTCTTCGACGAGGTCGAGAAGGCCCATTCTGACCTGTTCAACATGCTCCTGCAGGTGATGGACTACGGATGCATGACGGACAGCTACGGCAGGCACGTCGACTTCTCCAACACGATCCTGATAATGACCAGCAATCTGGCGTCGAAGGAGCTCCAGGGCGTCGGGCACCCCGGTTTCTCGAACGAGTCCGACACCGACAGGAACCGCCGCCAGCGGGATCTGATGATGGACGGCGTGAGGCGGTTCTTCTCGCCGGAGTTCATCAACAGGCTCGATGAAATCGTCGTCTTCAACCAGCTCGGACGGGAGGAGATCGACGGGATCGTCGGGATCCAGTTCGAGGAGGTCAGGGGCAGGCTTCTGGAGTTCGGGATCGACCTCGTCCTGAGCCCGTCGGCCAGGGAGCTGATGGCCGAATGCGGTTTCGACCCGTCCTCCGGGGCCAGGCATCTCCGCAGGACCATACAGCGACTCGTGGAGGACCCGCTCACCGAAGCTCTCCTCCAGGGCGAGTTCACCAGGGGGGATCACATAGTGGCAGAGAGGGCGGACGACCATCTCCTGTTCCTGAAGGCCCGGGACGGAATGACGGACCGGGAGGCACTCACGGCAACAGGCAGAACATCGAATTGAAGGCTCTCCTCATACTCATCACGGCCGCCGCCGCATCCGGTGCCGGAACCATCGGCAGCGTAGGCGTCGAGGGCAATGCTTTCGTCACCGACTCCCTGATCGTCCGGACCTTCGGACTCCAGACCGGCATGCCGTACACGTCCGATGCCGCCGCTGACGGCCTGAGGAACCTCTTCAACCTGGGGTACTTCTCGGCGATCGAGATCCTGGCCGACTCGTCCTCGGGGCTGGTCGACCTGAGGATCAGTGTCGAGGAGAACAGGATCCTGAGCGACTTCTCCATCACGGGTCTCGACTGCATGGACGAGGAGGACGTGAGGGACTCGCTGTTCCTCTTCCCGGGGCAGACCGTCTCCCTCATGGATGTCGAGGACGCACGGATGACCATCCTGGCCCTCCTCGCGGAGAAGCACAGGCACTTCGCCACAGTAGACGCCCGCTGGGACGCGCCCGATGCCGGGGGCAGGTGCGCGCTGGTCTTCGATGTGACGGAGGGTCCCGACGTCAGGGTCGGCGAGATCGTGTTCGAGGGCAACACCGTGTTCGACGACGGCGATCTCAGGGGCGAGATGAAGACGAAGCAGGATTCGTTCTGGCGCTCGGGACGCCTGAGGGAGTCCGACCTCGCGGAGGACCTGGGCAAGATCGAGAGATACTACTGGGATCACGGATACCCGGACGCAAGGGTTCTCGGGGTCGAGCGCAGCACGATGGAGGACGGGCGGCACCTCCGCCTCTCCATCACGGTCTCGGAGGGGCGCTTCTACCGCTTCGGACCCGTCGCATTCCAGGGGAACGAGGCCATACCCGACAGCACGCTCGGCCTGACGGTGAGGATGGAGCAGGGACAGGAGTACCGGGTCAGCCGCTTCGAGCAGACTCTCGACGCCATCTACGAGCAGTTCCAGGATCGCGGCTACTTCTACGCCTCGGTCGAACCCGCCGTCTCCGCGGACACCACGGCCGGCGAGATCTCCGTCACGTTCAACGTGACCGAAGGCGAGCGGGCCCACATAAGGCGCATCGAGATAGTGGGCAACACCCGCACCATGGACAACGTGATAAGGCGGCAGCTCTGGGTCACCCCGGGCGACCTGTTCCAGAGAACGGCCCTTGTCAGGAGCCTGCGCAACATCTTCTATCTCAATTATTTCGACAATGTGGTCCCCGACTTCCGTGCAATCGACGGCTCCTCGGACATCGATCTCGTCATCGAAGTGGCCGAGAAGTCCACCGGGAAGGCCGGGTTCGGAGCGGGCTACGGAGCGAGCGACGGGTTCAACGGCTATCTCGAACTCGGGGAGACCAACCTCCTGGGGCGCGGACAGAGCGTCTCGATCAACTACCAGTTCTCGAAGTCCTCGAACGACGTCGAACTGAGCTTCACCGAACCGTGGTTCAGGGACACGCCCCTCACTCTCGGCGGCGAGATCTTCCACACGACCTCCGACAAGGACTACTACGACCGCACCAGGACCGGCGGAGCCGTGACGGTGGGGCGCGTGCTCCCGTGGATCGACTACACCTCCGCCTCCGTGCGCTACCTGCTCGAGCGCACCAACGTCTTCAACATCACCGAGGACTCCACGAGCTACTACTACAGCCTGAACGACACCGATTGGCCGAGGTGGACGAGCTCCGTCAGGTTCTCGGTCGTCCGCGACAGCAGGGACAGGCAGGTATTCCCCGGCGAGGGCTCGGAGAACTCGTTCATCGCCGAGTTCGCGGGTGGGGCCCTGGGCGGGAACATCGGCTATCAGAAGTACCTCCTCGACAGCAGCTGGTACATCCCCTCCATCTGGAAGTGCGTGTTCATGGTCAGGGCGAGGACCGGGCTGCTGGCCTCGCTGGCCGGCGAGTCACCCCCGGCGTACGAGCTCTTCGAGCTTGGCGGGACCGGCTTCTACGGCATCAGGGGATACGACAGCGAGACCATCGGGGCGGTCGAGGGATTCGAGACGGTGGGCGGCAAGTTCATGCTGATCCTCTCGGCCGAATACCGGCTCAGGCTGCTCGACCAGCTGCAGCTCGCGGCCTTCATGGACGCAGGCAACACATGGAGCTCGATGTCGCTAGCCGATATCGGAGATCTCAACAGGGGGGCCGGTCTGGGCTTCCGGATCGAGGTGCCGATGCTGGGCATCATGGGCCTCGACTACGCATACGGTTTCGACGGACCCGACCAGGGATGGCAGCCCCATTTCCAGTTCGGGACCGACTTCTGACGGATTCCCGATCACGGACGGAGCTTGGATGAGGTTGATCACGATTGCCGCACTCCTGCTCCCGGCCGCCGCCGGTGCAGGGACCGTAGCCGTCCTGGATTCCGAACGGATCTTCGAATCGCTGGGCGGGGTGGCGGATGCCAGGGAGCTGCTCGAGGCCGAGATAGACGAATGGAACGCCCATGCCGACTCTCTCCAGGCCGACATAGACGCCATCGAACTCGACCTCTCCCGGACCCTGATGATGAGCCCGGAACGGAGGAGGGAGCGCGAGGCGCTCCTGGAGGAAAAAAGGGCGGAACTCGAGCAGTTCCTGTCCTCCACGTTCGGCCCGGGCGGCCTGGCGGAGCGCCGGAACGAGGAACTCGTCACCCCGATCGTCGACGAGATCAACGAGGCCGTGCGCGAACTGGGAACCGAGAACGGATACGAGCTGGTCCTCGATACGGCCGGGGGATTCGTCGTCTATGCCGACGAGTCGCTCGACATCACCGACCTGGTGATAACCAGGATGTCCACCGGTGGCGCGGCGGATTAGCCTCGCCGACCTCGCGGCGGCCCTCGGCGGAGAGCTGGTCGGCCCCGGGGGCGACGAGGCGGTCGAGGGGGTCTCGTCCCTTCAGGATGCGGGCCCCGCCGAGGTCTGCTACTACGGCAACCCTCTATATCGCAGGCAGCTCTCGTCCACGAGGGCGCTCGCGGTCATCTGCTCGGGGGACGTCGAGACTTCGGCCCCCAACAGGATCAGGGTGTCGAATGCCTACGACGCCTTCCGCAGGGCCCTCGGACTCTTCGCCCCGGACAGGAGCTCCGGGTTCGACGGCGTCCATTCGTCCGCGATCGTGCATCCCACGGCCGTCATCGGGGCAGGGTCGGCCATCGGCCCGTGCACCGTGCTCGAACAGGGAGTCACGATCGGGGAGGGCACGCGGATCGGGTCCTGCTGCTGCATCGGCAGGGATGCCCGGCTGGGTTCGGGATGCGTGATCCACTCCCATGCCGTGGTGGAGGCCGGCACCGTGATCGGCGACAGGACCGTGATCCATTCCGGCACCGTGCTGGGCGCCGACGGCTTCGGCTTCGTCCCCGACCCTGCCGGCCACAGGAAGGTGCCCCAGAACGGCATAGTGGTGATCGGGAACGACGTCGAGATCGGGGCCAACTGCACCATCGACAGGGCCGTCACCGGGGCCACCACGGTGGGGGACCACTGCAAGCTCGACAACCTGGTGCACCTCGCCCATAATGTCATACTCGGACCCGGCTGCCTGCTGGCCGCGCAGGTCGGCATCGCAGGCAGCACCCGTGTCGGCAGGGGAGTCGTTTTCGGCGGCCAGGCCGGCATCGGGGGACATATCGAGATCGGCGACGGGGCAACCATCGCCGGCCAGGCAGGTGTCACGAAGAGCGTGCCGGCGGGTGCCGTCGTTTCCGGTTACCCGGCCAGGCTTCACGCGAGGGCTCTCAGGATCGACGCCGCCCTCTCGAGGCTGCCGGAGTTCATGGAGTCGGTTTCCGGCATCATCGGAACGCCGGGAGACGATGCGCGGGAACGCCCCCTCCGGTCGCCCGGGGGCATCGACGCCGGATCGGATGGATCCCCGGCAACCCCGGAGACCTGAGAGAACGGGCATGCGGGATCGACCCCGCAAGCCGCCCGAGTACCGTGACGCTGGACAGGACCGGTCCCTGACCGTCGTGCCCGGAGACCAGGAGGAGAGAGCCCAGTGAGCCAGAACCAGACGACCCTCGAAAAGCCGGTGACCTACCGGGGTATCGGCCTCCATACCGGCAACGTCACCACGATCACGTTCAAGCCGGCCCCGCCCAATTCCGGCATCACGTTCGTCCGCACCGACGTCGAGTCGAGGCCGACCATCCACGTGAGCTGCGAGAACGTCAGGCAGATCGAGGAGCAGTCCAGGCGGACCACGCTGGGCGAGAACTACTACGAAGTCCATACCGTCGAGCACGTACTCGCGGCCCTCTACGGCCTGGGCATAGACAACGCGATCATCGAGATCGACTCCGACGAACCGCCCGAGCCGGAGGACGGTTCCGTCGCCACCTACGTCGAGGTGATAGACCAGGCGGGCAGGCTCGAGCAGACCGACGCGCCCAGGAAGTATCTCTCCATCGGCGAATCCGTCTCGATCTCGGCCTACGGCGCAGATCTCGTCGCCGTTCCCGCCGAGGGTCTGAGGATCAGCTTCACGATCGACTACGGCCATCCCGTGCTCGGTGCGCAGTACATCTCCATGCTCGTCACCCCCGAGGTCTTCCGCAAGGAGATCGCCCCGGCCAGGACCTTCTGCTTCTACAGCGACGTGAAGGCCCTGCAGGACAAGAACCTCATCAGGGGCGGAACGCTCGACAACGCAATCGTCATCGGCGACGAGGGCCTGCTCAATCGTGAGCCCCTCCGCTTCCCCGACGAATTCGTGAGGCACAAGGTCCTCGACCTGATCGGCGACCTGTCCCTTCTCGGCGAGAGGCTCAACGCCCACGTGATCTCGGCCAAGTCCGGGCACGCCTCCAATGTGCAGTTCGTGAGGAAGATAAGGGAGACCTACACCAGGCGGACGAGGGACCAGTCGAGACCCCTCGGGCCGGGCAACTGGGAGATCGCCGACGTGATGAGGATCCTTCCTCACAGGTATCCCTTCCTCCTCGTGGACAAGGTGCTCGAGATGCAGCCCGAGAAGCGCATCGTCGGCCTCAAGAACGTCACGATCAACGAACCCTTCTTCCAGGGGCACTTCCCGGGCAGCCCCATCATGCCCGGCGTGCTGATAATCGAAGCCATGGGGCAGGTCGGGGGGCTCATGCTCTTCAACTCGGTCGAACGTCCCGACGAGTGGCTCGTCTTCTTCACGGGAGTCGACAAGGTGCGCTTCAGGAAGCCCGTGCTCCCCGGCGACCAGGTGCTGTTCGAACTGGAGATGATCAAGCGCAGGGGTTCGGTCTGCGTGATGAGGGGGATCGCCAGGGTGGAGGGCAAGGTCGTGGCCGAGGCCGATCTGATGGCCATGCTGATGCCGAGATGAGTGCCGTCGACCCAAGGGCCGTCGTGTCGTGCGACGTGCCGGAAGGCTGCACGATAGAACCCTTCGCGGTGGTGGGGCCTGATGTCACGCTGTCCCGGGGAGTGCACATAGGGGCGCACGCCTATGTCGCCGGCAGGACCACGATCGGCTGCGATGTCAGGATAGGGCCCTGCGCGGTCATAGGTACGGACCCCCAGGACCTCAAGTACGCCGGGGAGGACACCTCCCTCGAGATCGGCGACAGGACGGTCATCAGGGAGTTCGCCAACATAAGCAAGGGCACCACGGCGACAGGCAGAACGATCGTCGGAAGCGACTGCCTCATCATGGCATACGCGCACATCGCGCACGACTGCAGGATCGGCGCCAGGGTGATCATGGCCAATGCCGTCAACCTCGCCGGTCACGTCGAAGTCGGCGATCATGCCACCATCGGCGGGGTGGTCCCGGTCCACCAGTTCGTGAGGATCGGAGCCTACGCGATGGTCGGAGGGGGATTCAGGGTCCCCATGGACATCCCGCCCTTCTGCCTCGCCGGGGGGTACCCGCTCAGGGTGGCCTCCCTCAACCTGATCGGGCTCAGGCGCAACGGATTCTCGCCGGAGAGGCTGGCCGATCTGGAGAAGGCCTTCAGGCATCTCTTCAGGGAGCCGGGGCCCGTGTCCCGCAAGGCTTCCGAAATGACCGCGGAAGCCGGCTGGGGCGACGATGCCATGGCGCTGGCCGGTTTCATCCTGTCCGGCAGGCGCGGGGTCGTCGGGGCCTGACGGCGGACAAGTGCCCTCTGCGGCTCTCCTCGCATTCGCGCTCCTCGTACAGCTGCCCGCAGGCAGATCCTTCGACGGATCCCCCCCGGGGGGCGATCCTGCCGATTCACTGCGTGCAGCAGCAGACTCCGCCGGTGTCGATTCCCTTGCCCGGGTGCTCTCCGGGACGGTTGCCGGCATGGTCGAAGGCCCCGCTTCCGGCGACAGGTCTCCCACGGGCGCCCTGCTGCGTTCGGCCGCTCTGCCGGGGTGGGGCCAGTTCTACAACGACAGGCCGGTCAAGGGCATCGTGCTCGGCGCCCTCGAACTCGGTCTGCTGGCGCTCCTCGTCGACGAGCACATCCGGGCCGAATCGGCGAGGGACGACTTCCTCGAGAGCGGCGACGCCGGTGACGAGGCCGAATACGAAACCCACAGGGAGCGGCGGCTCGACCTCATCTGGCTCACCGCGGCCTCCTGGCTGTACGGCATGATGGATGCCTACGTCGATGCCCACCTGTTCACCTTCGACCGCGAGAACGAGCGTTTCGGGCGGGAGGCCGGGATCGGTGCAGGCGTCGTGCTCAGGTTCTGAGGGGTCCGCAGGCATGTGCACCCGGTGGAATAAATGATCCTCCTCGATGTAATACTCTCGATGATGGAGCCGGCCGGCGACGAGGCCGACCTCGTGGCGAAGGCGAAGGCGGGAGACAGGGATGCTTTCGGGGAGCTCGTCCGGAGATACCAGAAGAGGGTCTACAGGGTCGCACGCCGCATGTGCAGGACGGACGAGGACGCATGGGACGTGACACAGGACACGTTCGTCCGCGCCATGAAGGCCATGCCGGGCTTCGATACCAGGTACAGGTTCTTCACCTGGATCTACAGGATCGCGACGAACCTCTCGATAAACCTCTCGGAGAAGAGGAGGAGGCGGTCCGAGGTGGAGTTCGACGAGGAATACGGGGCGGAGGGGGAGCAGTGCGTGGAGGACACGGCCGCCTCCCAGGCCTCCGCATCCGAGCTGGCGGACGCCATCCGGAAGGCCGTGGAGAGGCTCTCGCCCCCCCTGAGGTCCGTCTTCGTGCTGAGGGTGGACCAGGAGCTGAGCTATTCGGAGATCGCGGAGACCCTTGGCATCGCGCTGGGCACCGTCATGTCGAGGCTCAGCAGGGCGAGGTCGGAGGTCCGCAAGTCGGTGGAACACCTGATGGAGTCCTGAAGAGATGAACGCATGCCCTGATCCCTCCAGGCTGATGGCCTACATGGACGGGGAGCTCCGCGGAGCAGAGGCTGCGGACGTCCGCTCCCACGTCGAGTCGTGCGCCGCATGCCGGAGGATCATCGAGAAGCAGACGCTCATCGAGAAGTCCTACAGGGATTCCTTCGAGACCCCGTCCGACGAGAGCTTCAGGCTCATGGAGAGGCGCATCATGACCTCGGTGCGTGCGCCAGCCCGGAAGAGGCTCCCGGCATTCGTGCCCATAGCCGCCGCGCTCCTGATAGCCGCGGCGGGCGTGAGGCTCGCCGGGCGCTCCGGGCTCCTGGAACGGCCCGCCGTCGAGACCATCACCGTGACTTCGGAGCGCGACCGCGTCGAGCCGGGCGACAGCGTCTCCGGCGGACCGCCCGCCGGCGCCGTCTTCGAGTCGATCTCTTCGGACAGCGTTCCCGGGCAGACCATGCATTTCGCCGAGGATGCCCCGGCTCTGCAGGCGCAGGAACAGCAGGCAGCCTCCTCCGAAGTCGAGCAGGAGGATGAGGAGCTCATGGCGATGCTCCTTCCCCCGGAGGACGAGGACACCCCATCGGCGATCGGAGGCTCCGGTGGTCTGACGACCGGGGCGGGAGGCGGCGCCGCCGGGCAGAGCCAGGCCGCCGGCGCCGGTCTGGTCGGGTCTGTCTCCCAGACCGTCCCGGGCCACGAGGAAGGCTGGTACAACCTGGGCGATGCAGCGGCCGGACGGACATGTGATGCCGAGCCGGCGACCGAAGGCATCGCGTCCGACGACAGCGGCCCCTGGACGGGCCCGGGTGCGGAAGGCGACGTTTGCGTGAGCGCCGTCGACGTCCTCGCGCGGGGTTCCGTCTCCGCCGACCGTACTGTCTCGACATGCGAGACCCAGCTAGAGACGCCGGCCCCCTGCCCCTTCGAAGAGGCTTTCTCCTCCCCGGTCCTGATCATCTTCGACTCCGACGGCGAGCCGGCATCGCCCGACTCCGTCTTCCTCGACTCGTGCTTCCCGGGCTGGAAAGATTCGCTCGCAGGCAGTATGCTCGATACTGCGCTCGTGGTCACCTGCGAGGAATTCCAGGATCTCGTAGTGGAGCAGGGAGCACACTGAGGCGGACCCCGGCGGCCCGCCGAGGATCTCCCATGCCGAAAGGAAGCTATGCCCTCCCTCATGCCGTTCCTTCTGGCGTTCCAGGCCTCCCTCACAGGAAACCAGGGGGGCAGGTTCGGAGCGGTGATCCTCGAAGCCCCGGCTTCGTCGGACACGGCCGCCCTGGCTGCCTGTGCCGAAGCCGCCGCCGAAGGCGACGGGCGCTTCACCGTGGTGACCCTCCCGGACTCCGTCAGATCTCTGGAGATGACGGGGGGGTTCGCGTCCGAGACATCGGCCCTGTGTTCCGCCTTCTCGCTCGACGTGCTGCTGGTCCTCACCGTCCCCGAGCCGGTTTCGGCAGACCGCGCGACCTTTGCGGGCGACTCCCTCCGCACGAGCACCAGAACCGAGCTGACGGCGACCGGGCGGTTCTACTCCTCGACAGGTATCCTCACCGGATCCGTTTCGGGTACGGCGGCAGGGGAGACCCCCCCGGGGGTCCCACCCGATATCGACGCGCTGGCATGCACGGCCGTGGCCAGGATGATGGACACGGCGCTGATGGAGCTCTTCCCCGCCGAGGTCAGGTTCACGGCCGGGGCGGGCCCCAGGATAGACCTCCCCGCCGGAAGCGAATCGGGGATCACCGAGGGCATGTTCGTCTCTCTCGTGGCCGTTTCGCCCACGATCCCCGACGACGTGGCCCAGTACCAGTACCTGCGGAGCCACGGGATCGCACAGGTGACCAGCTCGGGCCCCGGTGCCTCGAGCGCCCTGATGCTGTCCGGCTCCCTCGCGCCGGGCGGCTCGGTGATCGCCCTCGAACGCGGAAGGCCCGCATCTCTCTCGATCGGGTGGGAGATGGCCCCCGTCAGCCTGGAACAGGGAGCCGACACCGGCGAACCCTTCGACGACAGCGGCGCCATGAACAGGATCAGGATCGCCGTCTCGACCCTGAGATGGGGTCTGTGTCTGGGAGGCGGACTCCACGCCGGGGCGATGGATCAGCTCTCTTCCTTCGGGGTCGACTTCGAAGCCGGCTGGAGGCTGCCCGTCTCCGCGCCGAAGCTAGCTGCGAGGCTCTCGGCCGGTTTGCTGGCAGATTTCATGATCCAGAACGTGGCCCTGGACACACTGGCCTCCAACGCCACCGCAGCGACCTTCGGCGGATACGCGGAATGCGGTCTGGAGTATCTGGCATCGGACAGGATGGGCCTCGCGGCGTCGGTCCTGGGCTTCGCCGGCACCGAGGCGGATTCATGGACCGTGCAGGAATACGGCGGTGACAACAGGGAGGCCGAGCCCTCGGAGATCTACTACACCTCCGTCGAGCGGGATCCCTTCTCGATCAGGGCCGGAGCCTTCTATCTGATCTTCTGATCCCCGGAGCCCTGCCTCCAGGGCCGCTTGGCCGTGCCCCGCTCCCAGAGCATCTCGAGCACCGACCACGTCGAGTCGGCGAAGAGCATTCCGCCCAGGATCCCGGTGACGGGGCTGCCCAGCAGGATGCCGAGGACCAGCCCCGCGCCCGCCACGGATGCGGTCACGAGGGCCAGAACGTTAGCCGCGAGGGAGAAGGGCCCCCATTTGGAGAAGACCCTCACCCTGGTCAGGTTGATGCCCCACACCCAGACGGGGTAGCCGGCGGCCGCCAGAACTGCCTTCGGAGGATCGACCAGGAAGCAGGCCAGCCAGAGGGCGGTGCAGAGAAGGAACAGCGGCACCGCCGATCTCGACATCAGTGAGACCCAGCCCATCTCCTGCCCGACTTCGCCCAGAGCCAGCCAGATCAGGAAGCCGGCCCCCAGGCCCGTCAGCACTGCCAGGCTCGGCGTCTCGACCGTGATGCCGAAAACAGCGCACGAAAGGCCGAGAAGGAGGCTGAGCAGCCCGAACACGACCGGTCCGGTGCGGCCCTTCCTCCTTGCGGCCGTGAAGACCCGTGCGGCCACGATGTGGAAGAGGATCGTGGCTATGACGGTGGATACCGCGAAGAAGCCCGCTGCCAGACAAGGCACGGCCTCCGGCGGGAGGCCTATGGGGAGTGTTCCGGAAAGCTCATGGGGCACTGCGCGACTCCTTCCGTTCGCGGCAATGTAATACCGCGGACGACGGAGTCAACTGCCTCCGGTTGCCGGCGGCGCGCGCATGCCGGTAGAATAGACGCCGGTGGTGTCTTCGCGGAGGTGAGGGGGCTTGGGCGTCAGGTTCGCTGCGTACCTGTCGGCAATCGCGCTGATGCTGGGAACCTCGTGCGGAGGCGGGCAGGGGGGCGGTAATACGTCCGCCGGGTACGTCCGCATAGATGCCGGCAAGATGACCTGGGTGGATGTGCCCGCTCCTTCGGCCGTGCTCGATTCGGCGCCCGGAGGCGGCCTCGTCCTCGACCTGCCCACGGGTCCGGTCACCGTGCGTGCCGGCCTGCTCCAGGGATCGGGCTCGACACCCGCTTCCCGGGCCGAGCATCTCCGGACCACCGGCTTCCCCGACGCCGCAGTCCTTTCCGGATCCTCCAGGACTTCGGGCATAACGGTGGTAGGCTTCACTGCAGGTGACACGTGCAGGCTGGAGCGCGTCTGGCCTCGTGGGGGAGGCGAACTCCTGGCCCTCACTGTCGAGGGGCTGTCCGGCACCCCCCAGGCTCTCCTCGCGCGGAGCGAGAGGATGATCGAGCGTGCCACCCCGGTACCCTGGCCCGGGCTGAGGACGCCATTCCTCTCCGACCGTTCGCTCGACGACATCCAGGCCGACCTGTACCTGCAGGATTCCGACAGACCCCCCGAGGTTGGCCACAGGATCACGCTGGAGATCCTCCCGCTCGAACAGGCCTTCGTCGTGGTCGACACCTTCAGGGTGGACTTCCAGGGCACTTCCGGCATCGACGGGATGAGGCTCGCCCTCCCGAGGATAGACGGGAGCGCGCCCGACGACCTCACGGCCATCCAGGGGACCTACACCCGCGGGGCCGACTCGGTCATGTGCATGCCCGACCCGGAAACGATGGTCTTCACCGGTGTCTACGGTTCGAGATTCGACAGCTACTACCGCGAGGACAGGGGACTCGTCACCGGGCAGGTGAGGCTCGCGAGCTCGTTCTGCTGCGGAGAGTGGTTCTATCCCGGGGCCGAGATCCCCTCCTCCTACGAGCTGACTGCCCTGGTGCCGATGGGGGGGGAGTTCTTCTGCCCCCTCACGCCTGTCGCCCGGAACCGTTCCGGTTCGACGGGGGTGTTCACCTTCGCCTCCCAGCCCGGGGGCATACCGGGTCCCCTGCCCTGGGCGGCGGGCGATCTGGAGCAGACGCATGTCGCGGGCGGCCGGTCGCGGCTGGTGCATATCCCGCTGTCGGAGTCCGCTGCTGATTCGGCTTCGAGAAGGGCGTCCCTGCTGGCCGGCGTGCTGTGGGACAGGCTGGGATTCGAGGGCGCCAGGTTCGACATGGTCCTCGTGGAGAGCGTCGACAGGCCCGTACTTGCCGTCGGGCCCGGATTCCTGTGTCTGTCGCCCGACCGCCTGGCCCTTCTCGACGGATGCGCGATGTGGGACGACACCCTGTCTTCCGGCATCAGGCCGGCGGGCCCCGTGGTGGTGGCCAACGCAGCCCGGGCCTTCCTCGCCATGTCGAGCCACCTGCCCGGCTACCTTTCCGCCTCCCTGGCCGCCTGGTCGGTGTACCTGTTCGTCGATGCCGGAGGTTCCACAGAGGATGCCGAGAACATCCTCGAGTGCTTCCGCAGGTACTATCTGGCGTCCACGTCCGGGGTGTCCGACGAGGAGTATGCGATCGCCGACGCCAGCCTGGCGGGCTCGGCGCTAGAGGAGCCCGTTCTCATGGGCAAGGCTCCGATGGTCCTGGCGATGTTCTCGCGCGTCATGCCCGGGTTCGAGCCGGGTCTGCGGGCCGCCCTCGGCAGGCTGAGGCACCCCGGGGCAGCCCTCCTCAGCCTCTCCTCCGCTGTCGGGCTGTCGGGCGATCCATCCATGGACAGCCTGTTCTGGGACTGGATGTGCATGCCCGGAGTGCCGCAGCTCATGGTGACATGGCGCGAATCGGGCGGGCGGGTCGACTTCTCCGTGGAGCAGCTCCAGCCGGGCGGCGACTTCCCCCTCCCGCTCGGGGAGATCCGGTTCGACTACGACAACGGGAGAACCGCCCGGGGCTGGATCTACGGGCCTTCGCAGGACGGCGGATACTGGGCCCTGCACAACGCAGGCAACGGGCGCCTGGCATCGATCGACGTGGCTCCTGCACGCTTCCTCCCCGCAGACATAGTCTACTCGCGGGAATGAGCACGGAGGCCCGCCTGCAGTTCTCGATCTGCCTCCACGACCATCAGCCCGTGGGCAACTTCGACGGAGTGATCGAGAAGGCCTACGGGGACTGCTACGCCCCTGTCCTGGAATGCCTGCGCAGGCATCCCGGAGTCGGGCTGGCCATGCATCACTCCGGCTGTCTGCTCGACTGGCTGGAGGCCCGGCACCCGGAATACCTCGAGACGCTGTCCGCCATGTGCCGGGAGGGCCGGCTGGAACTCGTCTCGGGCGGCTATTACGAACCCATAATCCCTGTGTTCCGCCCCTCGGACATCCGCTCGCAGATAGTGGCTATGAACCGGAGGCTGGAAACCCTGGGCGGATCGAAGCCGACCGGGCTCTGGCTCACCGAGAGGGTCTGGGAGCCGTCGATCCCGTCGTATCTTGCCGGCACCGGCATCGGCTATGCAGTGGTGGACGACCTCCACATCAGGCTGGCAGGGGCGGGTGGGAGCTTCCGGGGGAATCCCGTCCTCACCGAGGATTCTGGCAGCTCCGTGGCGCTCCTCGGGAGCAGCATGGAACTGCGTTACGCCATCCCGTTCGGGAGCGTGGACGACGTGATGGCGATTCTCCGGAGGAAGGCGGACGAGGGCGTGTCGCTCGTCTTCTACGGAGACGACGGCGAGAAGTTCGGGGTGTGGCCCGGAACCCGTGAGAGGTGCCACGATCAGGGCTGGCTCGAAGCGTTCCTGACCGCCCTCGAGGAGGCGGACGGCTGGCTCGCGACCACGCCTCCGGGCGTGGCGGTCCCGGCGCTGCCGGCTGAAGGCCCCTTCTATGTGCCTGCCGCGAGCTACCCCGAGATGGGCGAGTGGGCCCTCGATCCCGGGAGGCAGGAGGCTTCGGCGGCGCTGAAGGCCTCTCTCCCGCCCGGAGCCGCGCACGATGCGGACCTCTTCCTCCGGGCCGGCTTCTGGAGGAACTTCCTGACGCGGTATCCCGAAGCGAACTCCCTCCACAAGAGGGTGCTCCACGCGGAGGACGCGGTGCATGCAAGCGGTTCGGCAGAGGCGCTGGCCCACTTCTGGAGGAGCCAGTGCAACTGCCCCTACTGGCATGGCGTGTTCGGGGGGCTCTACCTGCCCCACCTCCGCGATGCCGTCTGGACGGAACTGCTGGAGGCCGAGAGGGCGGCGAGGGATTCCGCGGGCGGCGCAGCGACGATCTCCTCCGGCGATTACGACTGCGACGGTTCGGTCGAGATACTGGCAGGCACGCCCTCGATGTCGGTCGAGGCAAGGGCCGGAGACGGACTCGCGCTCGGCGAGCTGTCGCTCCTTCCCGCGGGCAGGCCTGCGGTGACTCTGGGGAACGTGCTCACGAGGCGCCGCGAGGCATATCACTCCCGGATCCGTGACGAGGCTGCGGACCAGTCCGGCGACCCCGCCGGGACCATCCACGGCGAGATGCACGCCCTCGAATCCGGGCTGGCCTCGATGCTCGCCTACGATCCCTATCGCAGGCTGTCCTTCCGCGAGGTGCTCCTGCCCGGCGACGGAAGGGAGTGGTTCTCCTGCGGGGGCGGTGGCATGACCGCGCGCACTCCCTCGGCGAAGCCCGGCGTCGTGGAGTCGGGATCCGATCTCCAGCTCTCGATGGACTTTCCCGTCTGCGAAGGCGTGGGAGTCTCCAAGATGCTCGCCGTCTCCCTCGTCTCTCCCGCGATCCGGTACGACGCGGCGTTCGAGCTGTCCGAGGGAGCAGCACGCTGGGGGCGTGCGGGATGCGAGATCTGCGTGAACCTCCTCACCGGTTCGGAGGACGACAGGAACGTCTCGCTGGGCGGCCGGCCGCCCGTGCGCACCGGAGTACGCGGAGAAGGGCCGGCCGACTCCGTCTCCATCCTCGACGGCTGGCGCAGGTTCCGGGCCGTGATCCGGATCGAGGGAGGAGCCGATGTCTGGCACATGCCCCTGGATTCGGTGAACAGGTCCGAGAAGGGATACGAGCGGGTGCACCAGGGCATGGCCATCCTGATATCGAGGCCGCTGCCCGCCGTTCCGGGGCGCATGCGCCTGTCCCTGAGCCTCGAACTGGAGGACCTCGCTTGACGCCCGATCCGCGCGAAGAGGCGGCCCGCCTCAGGGGACTGATAGAGCACCACAGGGCGCTCTACTATCAGGAGGACAGGTCGGAGATCTCCGACGAGATGTTCGACTCCCTGATGGAGAGGCTCCGCAGCATCGAGGAGGCAAGGCCCGATCTCCGCACCCCCGATTCCCCGACTCTGCGGGTGGGGGCGGCGCCGCTCGCGGGGTTCGACACGGTCGAGCACTCCCCGCCCATGCTGAGTCTCGACAACGTTTTCTCCGAAAGCGAATTCCGGGCGTTCGAGGCCAGGATCACGAAAGAGCTCGGTCTCTCCGCGCCTCCCGACTGTTCCGTGGAGCCGAAGCTCGACGGAGTGGCCGTATCGCTCGTGTACGAGGGCGGAGTGCTGGCCAGGGGAGCCACGAGGGGCGACGGCACATTGGGGGAGGACGTCACCCCGAATCTCCGCACGGTGCGCTCGATCCCGCTCTCGATTGCCGTTCCGGGCAGATTCGAGGTCAGGGGTGAGGTGCTGTTCCTCAAGGCCGACTTCGAGCGCATGAACGCCGCGAGGGAGCGGGCGGGCGAGAAGCTGTTCGCCAATCCGAGGAACTCCGCGTCGGGCTCCCTCAGACAGCTCGACAGCAGGATCACGGCCGCGAGGCCTCTCACTTTCTTCGCCTACTCCTGCCCGACCCCGCCCGAAGGCGTCGCGACCCAGTCCGGGATGCTCGAAGCGCTTGCCGGGCTGGGCTTCCTGGTGCCCCCGGGCTGCACCCGGGCGGCGGGCGCGGGCCGCATCTCCGAAGAAGTGGCGAGGATGGGTTCGGAAAGGGATGCGCTCCCCTTCGAGATCGACGGAGTCGTGATAAAGCTCGACCCGTTCGACCAGGCCGCCCGCATGGGCATCCTGTCCCATTCTCCGAGGTGGGCGGTGGCATGGAAGTTCCGCGCGCTGGAGACCACCGCGCGTGTCGTCTCGATAAGCTTCGGCGTCGGCCGCACCGGGAGGCTGACTCCCGTGGCCGAGCTCGAGCCCGCGAGGCTCGGCGGGGTGACGGTGACGCGGGCGACCCTGCACAACGAGGACGAACTGAGGCGCAAGGACGTCAGGCCGGGCGACCTGGTGGTCGTGAGACGGGCCGGGGAGGTGATCCCCGAGATCGTCGGCTCGCTCGGGAACCCCGACGGGAAAAGGCCTGCGCCGTTCTCGTTCCCTGCCGACTGCCCCGTGTGCGGCGGCCCGGTGGTCCGCCCCGAGGGGGAGTCAGCCCACAGGTGCATGAATCCCTCGTGTCCGGCGCGCATCAGGGAGAGCCTCCTGCACTGGGCCTCGCGCGGCGCGATGGACATCAGGGGCCTGGGCGACACGCTGGCCGACAGGCTCGTCGGATCGGGGCTGGTGAAGGAGCTGGCCGACCTCTACCGCCTCACGGCCGCCGACCTCTCCGGCATCGAGAGGATGGGATCGAAATCCGCCTCCTCGCTCCTCGCGCAGATCGACTCCTCGCGGACGCCCCCGCTCGACAGGATGCTCGCGGGCCTCGGCATCCCCGGGGTGGGAAGGGTGGCCGCACAGTCCCTCGCACTCGGGTTCGGCTCCCTCGAAGGCCTGGCCGCAGCCTCCCGCGAGCAGATGATGACGGTCGAGGGCATCGGGCCGGTGCTGGCCGGGTCGCTCCATCTGTTCTTCAGGGATCCCGTCACGCGCGGGGGCCTCGACTCCCTGCTGGCAGCGGGCGTGTCGCCCCGGTCGGAGGAGGGTCCGCGCGGCGGGGCAGGCAGGCTTTCCGGGCTCACGATCGTCTTCACCGGCACCATCGGCATCCCGCGCGAGGAGGCCAGGGAACTGGCCGAGAGGCACGGCGCGAAGGTCACGGAAAGCGTTTCCGCATCAACCTCGCTGGTCGTCGCCGGCCCTGGGGCCGGATCCAAGCTCGAACGGGCGAGGGAACTCGGCGTCAGGATCTCGGACTGGCCCGGGTTCTTGGAGATGATTGGACCATAATGCATAACGCCTCCAGGGGTTGCCCCCGGAACGCCTGGTAGGGTATCTTGAAAGACGTCCGGTTCGCATCCAACTCACAGGGAGGGCAGTATGCCTGACAGGGTGCACAACTTCAACCCCGGTCCCGCCGTTCTTCCGTACGAGGTACTGGAAGAGTGCGCCAGGGGAGCGCTGAACTTCAACAATCTGGGCATGTCGATCATGGAGATCTCCCATCGCTCGAAGGATTTCGAGGCGGTCCTCGATCGCGCCCAGAAGGACATGCTCGAGCTGATGGGGCTGTCCGGCGACGAGTACGCGGTGATGTTCCTCGGGGGCGGGGCGAGCATGCAGTTCTGCATGATCCCCTACAACTTCCTGAACGCCGATGCGACAGCCGACTACGTCAACACCGGCGAGTGGTCGACCAGGGCGATCAAGGAGGCGAAGCTCTTCGGGAAGGTCAACGTGGCTGCCTCCAGCGAGGATGCCAACTTCAACTACGTCCCGACGACCTTCAATCTCACTCCGGGCGCCGCATACGTCCACACCACGAGCAACAACACGATCTTCGGCACCAGGATGAAGGCGTTCCCCGAAACCGGCGGCGTGCCGCACATCTGCGACATGTCGAGCGACTTCCTCTCGCGCAGGCTCGACTTCTCCCGCTTCTCCATCATCTATGCCGGCGCCCAGAAGAACATCGGCCCTTCGGGCACGGCTGCCGTCATCGCCAGGAAGTCCTTCATCGAGAAGGCGAAGGACGGCCTGCCGACGATGCTGTCCTACAAGACCCATCTCAAGAGCAACTCGCTCTACAACACGCCTCCCGTGTTCCCGATCTATGTGGTGGGCCTTGTGCTCGCGTGGCTGAAGAACCACGGCGGCATCGACGCGATGGAGAAGATCAACGAGAAGAAGGCCGCCCTGCTCTACGGCGCCCTCGACTCGAGCGACGGATTCTTCAGGGGCACGGTCAGGCCGGATTCGAGGTCGATCATGAACGTCACCTTCAGGCTGCCTTCCGAGGAGCTGGAGGAGAAGTTCGTCTCAGAGGCCAAGAAGCAGGGTCTCATCGGCCTGAAGGGTCACAGGAGCGTCGGGGGATGCAGGGCATCCCTCTACAACGCGCTGCCCGTCGAGGCCGTGGAAGCCCTGACCGCATTCATGGCCGCCTTCCGCAAGGCCAACTAGCCGGTCGGGCATGCTCATCGGGGGCCGTACGCTCCGCCGTGCGGCCCCCTCTCCAGCGCCCCGCCTCCAGAAGCCTCCAGAACGCTTTTAACTCCTTTGACTTTCTTGCCGCCTGTACTATGTCTGCCAGCCCTCCGGCCGGCTTTGATGAATGTCCGTTTATTCTCCTGCAACATTCTGTCCCGTCGATGTTCTGTGCTCA
Source organism: Candidatus Fermentibacter sp. (assembly GCA_030373045.1). Taxonomy (NCBI): domain Bacteria; kingdom Pseudomonadati; phylum Candidatus Fermentibacterota; class Candidatus Fermentibacteria; order Candidatus Fermentibacterales; family Candidatus Fermentibacteraceae; genus Candidatus Fermentibacter; species Candidatus Fermentibacter sp. The sequence goes on along the minus strand of JAUCPW010000004.1, from coordinate 115,867 downwards.
TAACATCCATTACAGCATGAATTAGCGTTTTAGAAACCAGACATGATATATCTCGCTTTGGCAAAACGCGAGATATAAGCATCTTGTTGCACCGCATTATTATACCGTCGCATCTGAAGGATCTGAAACCAGGGATCGACCGGGAGGAATCGACCGGGGCTAGCTGGTCTGGGGGCGGAAGAGGAGGAACAGGCCGACTGCTATGAAGAACACGTCGGCGAGGCTGGCGGCCAGGATGGGTTCCAGGGCTCCCTTGTGGCCCAGGGTCTGGCCGAACCTCACCAGCGAGAAGAACACGAAGGCCAGCAGGATCGCCAGGCCGAACCCCGCCGTCTTTCCGCTGCGGGGATTCCTCGTGGCGAGCGGTGCCCCCACCATGACCATTATCAGGTTCGACAGGGGGAAGAAGAGCTTCAGCCAGAGCTCGACGCGGTCGCCCCTGGTGTCGCCCCCCGCCGACTCGACGCGCCTGATGTACTCGAGCAGCTCGAGGAAGCTCATCTCCTGGGGGGCCTTGGGCCTCGACATGAAGTCCCCGGGCGTCTCCGGGAGCCCCTCGATGATCAGGTTCCCGGCCTGCTCCACCACGACCTCGCCGCCCGGTCCGAAATCCCTCCTCGTGGCGTCGGATGCCCGCCAGACCCCGCCTTCGTACCGCATCCGCCCGGCATCCAGTCTGGAGACGACCCTGGAACTGTCGTCGAGATCGAGGATCGTCACGTCGGTCATGGTGGCCGTGCTTCCGTCGAAGTAGCCGATCTCCATGAACAGCCCGCCGAGCGTGTGGTAGGAGAACATGCTCCTGCGGGTGAAGTCCACGGGATCCCTCCTGTCGATCTCCACCCTCTTCACGACCGACTGCCTGTACTGCCCCTCGGAGACGATGGAGTCGCCCAGGAACATCACCAGCAGCGAAGCCGCGAAACCCGTGACGATCATGGGCAGGAAGGTGCGCGGCACGCTTATGCCGGCGCAGGTCATGGCCGTCAGTTCGCTCCTCCTGGCCAGCGAATGCACGAGGAACAGCGACGAGAGGAGTATCGCCACCGGCATCACCAGCGTGACGATGTAGGGGAGGCCGTAGAAGTAATACCTCGCGAAGGTGGGCAGGCCCACGTCCTTGTCCACCCACCTGCTGAAGTGCTCGAATGCGTCGACGCATATGAAGATCACGACGAAGGCGCCCACGGTGGACGCTATCATCCCCGCGAACCTCGATCCGACGTACATGTCGAGCTTCCTGACCAGCATCACTCCTCCCGCATCAGGCCGAGCCTGCGGGCGAGGGGCTTCAGGTCGGGGATGGGCACCGGGTTGCCCTCGTTGATGCTCCGGATCGTCAGATAGACACCGAGCGCACCCATGAGGATGTCGGCCGACCACATGGCGAGCCATGCCGGCAGCAGGCCCCTGTCGGCGAGCTGTTCGCCTCCGAGCAGGAAGAGATAGTAGACGAGTATGAACAGGAGGCTCACTCCGAGAGCGATGCCGGCGTTGCCCTGCCTGGTGGACAACCCCAGCGGTACGCCGAGCAGGACGAAGATGATGCAGGCCACAGGAATGGAATACTTCTTGTGGATCTCGACCCCCAGCTTGTTCATGGTGCGCACGGCCGAGGCCGATCTGTCGTCGAGTATCCTGAGCTGGGATGCCCGCATCATGATATTGTTGCGGGACACGTTGTACCAAGCCCGCGGCTCGAGCGCGCCCCCGCCATCTTCCGTGGAGTCCCCCGCCAGATCGGCGAAGGGCGGCTCGCCCGAAACCAGCGCGAGGAGCGGAGCCCTGCCCAGGATCCTCATGGAGTCCCTCAGCATGGCGCTCTCGGTCGACAGCGAATCGATGGCGTAGCGCATCATCAGCGCCGACATCTCCCTGTCGCCGCGGTTCTCCCGCTCCCTCCGCACCAGTTCCTCCGAGCGGTCGAGCTCGATGGTGTAGTTCTCGAAGTCGAGTATGCGGTAGTCGCCATCGTCGAGCTCGTGCATCTGGCCGTCCCACAGCACTATCCGCATGCGGTTGGCGGACATGGGCTCCATGCGGCCGTGCATGGCCGTGATGATCCGGGAGGGCGCGTCCGACGGGACCTGCTCGATGTATATGCCCCCGAGTTCGCCGGTCAGGTCGTCTTTCGAGTCGACGAAGATCGTGAAGCCCTCTATGTCGTCGACGTACATCCCGGGCAGGATCCGGGCCGACGGCTTCAGTGTGCCGATGTCGAGCAGCAGGTTGCGCGCCAGGTGGTTCGCGTCCGGCAGCACGCTGTTCCCGAAGTACACCAGGGCGCCGGCCATGAGGGCAGCCACGACGAGCACGGGCCACATCGTGGTCATGATGCCTACTCCCGACGCCTTCATCGCCGTGATCTCCAGGTCGCCGGCCATCCTGCCGAAGGCCATGAGCACCGCGGCGAGCACGGCCATGGGCACCACCACGGCGATCATCGAGGGCAGCAGGAGGACGAAGACCTCCAGCACCGTCCGCATGGGCACGCCCTTGGTGACGATCATGTCCAGCAGGTCGAGCAGCTTGTCGAGGAGCATCACGAAGGTGAACACGGCCACCGACAGGATGAACGGCGGCGTGAACTCCGCGACGGCGTAAGCTTGCAGCTTCTTCATGGTGCCTCCATGATACGCTCTCGAAACCCCGTGGACAACGTCCTCCTCAATCCCGGCGGCATTCGTGGAACAGGCTGCCGGCGTTGGAGTATCTGTGCTTGTGAAACGCATCGGCCGGATCCTCGTGTGCGGCATCGCCCTGCTCTCGCTCCCCCGCGAGGCGGCCGGGGCCTCCATCTCCGCACCGTCCCTCTTCCCGGTCGATCCGTACTCGGTCTACGCCGACACCCTGCCCAGGCTCTACACCATCCAGGGTGTCTCGATCCGGTTCTACCCCTCGGTCTCGAACGGGCTCATGTCCTGGCGCGCATACATCGGTTCGACTCCCTGCACCAGGATGTCGTCCGGCCGGATCACGTCCGTTCTCGACAGGTCGGTGCTGGGGTCGACAAGGCTAACCCTGCGCGATTCCTTCCGCGAATCCAGCGTACTCGGCTCGCGGGAGGAGGGTTCCCTCCTGCCGACCATCTATCTGCCCATCGACATGCCGCCCATACTCGCCCGAACCATCGGAGAGGGCGGCCAGCTCGACATCTCGGGCCATCAGAAGATCACGCTGTCGGGGATCACCCACTACAGGCCCAATGCCGTCGAGGTCGAGGGGGAGAGCCGCTCGCTCTTCCCCGACCTGAGGATGGAGCAGGAGCTGGCCGTCCAGCTCAACGGCACCATCGGCGAGAAGATCCACGTCGAGGTCGACCACAACTCCGAGCGCGAATACGAGCCCGAGAACAGGATCCGCCTGGCTTACGAGGGCTGGGAGGACGAGATCATCCAGTCGATCGAGATGGGCGACGTCAGCCTCTCGATCACCGGACCGGAGTTCGTCTCCTACAGCATCCCGCACGAGGGCCTCTTCGGGGCGAAGGTCGTCTCGCAGGTCGGCCCCGTGGACATCACCACCATCGCCAGCAAGGAGGCGAGCTCCACGGAGTCCGCCGAGTTCGTGGGCCAGGCCCAGATGGTCACCGACTCGATCCTCGACATCCATCCCGCCGAGAACGTGTTCTATCTGACCTTCCCCGACTCGGCCTACCAGCCCGTCATCACTAGCATCACCGTCTTCAGGGACGACCTCGACGGCACCAACAACGACGAGACCGGCGCCCTGGAGGGCACCTGGTTCCTCCCCGACTCCTCCGGATCGGGCTGGTGGGACCAGCTCAACCCCGGGCCCGACGAGGACTACGTCCTTGTAGACGGCGGCACCGCGCTGATGTTCAACTCGCCCGTGAACGAGAACCACATGCTCGCGGTCTGCATGGTCGCCGACGGCGTGACCTACGGCAGCATGGCGCCGGGCGAGCTCGATCTGAAGCTGATCAAGGAGAGCAACCCGCTGCCCAGCTACGCAACGTGGCATTACGAGCTCAGGAACAGGTACTTCCTGGGTTCCAACAACATAGTGCCCGAGAGCTTCGACTGCTCGATCTGCCTGACCGAACCCGGCCAGGACCCGGTCTCGACCCAGAACGGGGTGCCCTTCATCGAGCTGCTGGGCCTCGACACCAACGGCGACGGAAGCCTGATCGACGAGGACAACGCCGTCGACTGGGACAACGGATACCTCGTGTTCCCTGACTACAGGCCCTTCGAGAGCGATTCGCTCGAAGTGGAGAACCCCCTCGTCTATTCCGAGAGGAACCCCGAACCAGCCGACAGCAGGTACTTCATCGCGGTCGAGTACAGGGCGGCCTCCACGACGTTCTCGCTCGGCAGGATGGGCATCGTCTCGGGCAGCGAGGTCGTCACCCTCACCGTCGACGGCATCGCCCAGCCGCTAACCCGCGACGTCGACTACACGATCGTCTACGAGGTGGGCATCCTGACGCTCATGGGCGAGTACGCCGAACTCGCGCAGAATCCCGACAACGTGCTCACCGTGAGGTTCGAGTACCTCCCCTTCATGGCCGTCCAGCAGAAGACCCTCTTCGGCACCAGGGCCGTCTACGGGATCGACGACGGCACATGGATCGGAGCCACGGCGATGTTCGAGAACTCCTCGACACCCGACGACCGGCCCAGGGTGGGCGAGGAGCCGACGCGCACCCTCGTAACCGACCTGGACGCGAGGTTCGAGGCCCAGCCGGTGTTCCTGACCGATGCGGTCAACCTGCTGCCGGGCATCAGCACCGACGCCGGGAGCAGGTTCGTCATCTCGGGCGAGGTTGCCGCCAGCTTCCCCGACGCCAATACCAGGAACAAGGCCTACATCGACGACATGGAGGGCACCGAATCCTCCCTGCCCCTGAGCACCTCCAGACCCGACTGGCACTTCTCCAGCGCCCCCGGCGGCTTCTCCCCGCTCATCAACCCGCCGGGCGGGCTCTCGTGGTACAACTTCGAGAGAATCGACCAGCCCACGCTGGGCGAGATAATGGAGAACCCCCCCGAGGCCCAGGAGGGCGAGAGGGTCAGCACCGTGATGGAGATGACCTTCACGCCGGCTGCGGACAACCCCGCGTCATGGGGCGGCGTGATGAGATGTCTCGATCCCTACGGGCTCGACTTCTCCTCCAAGACCCACGTCAGGCTGTACGTCAGGGCGACGGGGTCGGCGCAGAACGCGAACCTCTACCTCGACCTGGGCGAGAGGATCGACGAGGACTCGTACTGGCTCGAGAGGAGCGGGGACGTCCTCGAGCTTCGCTCCAACGGAGAGCTGGACACCGAGGACGCCAACGGCGACGGGATCCTGAACATCACGACCGGTTCGAGCGAGGATACCGGCCTCGACGGACTCATGGACGACGAGGAGTTCCCGCCGGCAGGGGGAGACCCCAACCGCGACAACTACAATACAAACGGATACGCCGGGAGAAACGGAACCCAGGGGAACACGAAGCTCGACACCGAGGACCTGAACAGGAACGGCATGCTCGACAGGACCAGCTCGTTCTTCAGGATCACCATCCCGCTCGACGATCCCGACTACTTCATCTCGGGGCCGAACGAGAACGGATGGGTCCTGATCGAGGTGCCGCTCTCGGATTCCACCCTTGTTACTGTCCCTCAGGCCTCCGGGTCGGAACCCACCTGGGAGAAGATCTGCTATGCGCGGCTCTGGATGGACGGATTCACACAGCAGGACACGATCGACGTATACGAGTTCGAGATAGTCGGGAACCGCTGGGAGCCCTGCGCCGTGGTCCCGTTCGACAGCATCGGAGTCCCCGCGATGCCCGGCGAGGAACTGGTCGTCTCCACCGTCAACAACCAGGACAACCAGGAGTACCACGACGACCCGCCCCCCGGAGTCAGCCCCGGGCGCGACGACAACGGCGACATCAAGCTGGAGCAGTCGATCGCGATCGAGGTGGCCGGCATCCTGCCGGGGCACGAGGCCATGGCGACCCAGTACTACTACTCTTCCGAGGACTACACCTCCTACCGGACGGTGAGATACCCGGTCCACGGCGACCTCGCGGCCGCCGGCGAGTTCTTCTTCAGGCTGGGCAGGGACACCCTGAACTACTACGAGGTCAGCACGCAGCTCCAGCCGGGCTGGCAGGAGGTCCAGGTCGACCTGGACGACCTGACGGCGGTGAGGGAGCTCAAGCAGCAGCGGGGGCTCCCCTACCTGAGGCTGGGCGACATCGCGGTGAGGGGCAACCCCAGCCTCTCCGACGTGATGGTCCTGAGTGCCGGCATCAGGAACGACACCGGCCTCGTCCTCTCCACGGAGGCCTGGATGGACGACATCGTCCTCCTCGGGCCCTACAGCGAGCCCGATCTGGCCAGGAGGCTGAGCACGACCGTCGAGATGGCCGACCTGGTGCGTCTCACCGGTGACTACAGGCGCATGGGAGCCGACTTCCACGGCCTGGGCGCATCCAGCGGTCAGGGGAGCACCACGACCCGCTATGCCTCCGATGTCACCCTCTACGCCGAGAAGTTCACCCCGAGAACCTGGTATCTCTCCATGCCTGCAACCTTCGCCATCAGCAGGCAGATCTCGGAACCCCGGTTCGAGTCGAGCTCCGACAGGAGGCTCGAGGGCGAAGAGGCCTGGGAGAACCGCACCCAGACCGACGAGTGGGACACGGGCCTGACGCTGCGGCGCAACAGGTCGGGGTCCACGGGGCTCTCGCGGTACATCCTCGACCCATGGCAGTTCAGCCATTCCTATGGCGTCTCGAACGGCAGGTCACCGACCTACATGGATTCGCTCCAGTCGGCCCGCGGCGAGGTGCAGTACGACCTTCCGCTTCCGCAGATGCGCCTCTTCAGCCTCCCCGTGGCGGAGTTCTTCAGCCCGTGGCCCACGAGGATCGCATGGGACGTGGTGAGGCAGAACTCGTGGGATACGAGGTGGGAGCTGGGCGACGAGGACACGGTCCAGACACGGAACACCAGGGCCAGGACCCTCGGGACGAGCTTCTCGCTCTCCTTCGGGTTCTGGAAGGGGCAGAGCTCCTCCTTCTCCCTGGGCGTCGGCAGGGACCTCCTGTATCCGTGGGAGGGCGACCTCTCGATGAACACGGGCAGGGAGACGAACCGCAACCAGAGCCTGAGCCTCTCCCAGGATTTCGACTTCTTCCGCCTCGTCATACCCAGGCTGAGCTACGACGCGGTGTACAACTCGAGCAGGCTCGCGCCCCATACCGCCTCCGGGAGCGACTCGCTGGGGAGCCCCGACGTCGCCGTCTCCGCGACGAGGCGGCTGAACCTCCGCCTCGGCCTCGTCCAGGCCCTTAGATCCCTGGCCAGGCTGCGGGACGAGCGTTTCGACGAGCAGGCAGCCCCGGGGAGCCCGCGCTGGATCCTCTCGAAGCTCGACAGGTGGGCGGGGAACGTGACGGATCCGACGATCGTGTTCTCGAGAACGGTGGGGACCGAGTACAACGAGCTCGGCTACTATCCGGGATACTCCTACAGGTTCGGCCTCGAGCCTCTGCTCGACGGGATCGATCCATACGACAGGACGACCAGCGACAACCTGCAGGTCTCGAGCGGGGTGCGCTTCTTCACGACGATGGCGTTCCGGTCGGAATACTCGCGCACGGACACCCGCCACTACTACTCCGGCTACTGGAACAGGCAGATCTCGAAGACCTGGCCATCCGTGTCCCTGTCGTGGACGGGTCTCGAGCGCTTCAGGCCCCTGGCCGGCCTGCTGCGCTCGGGCAGCCTCAGCACGGGCTACAGGTTCGAGACCAGCGAGAGCGGGCGCTTCGAGGAGGACGAGTACATACCGACGAGCAGGACAGAGTCGGTCAGGTGGGCGCCGCTGTTCAGCGTCACGGGCACGCTGAAGAACGAGGTCCAGGTCACGTTCTCGAACAACCTCACCACCACCTCGACCCGCAACTTCACGGGCACCAACGCGCGCACCAGGAGCAACAGCAACAGCTTCCAGCTCAACGTGCAGTACGCCTTCAGCGCCCCCGGCGGCATCGCCATCCCGCTGCCGCTCCTCGACCGCCTGAGGGTCAGCTTCCAGAGCGATCTCACGACCGCCCTGAAGATCACGAGGTCGAGGACGTCCTCCTTCATAGAGATCCCCGGCTACGAGGACCAGACGCAGAGCGACAGGGTGGAATGGAGGATCGAGCCTTCGGCGAACTACGACTTCGGCACCGTGACCGCTGGGATGACCGCCATCTACGGCTGGAAGACGGACAGGGTCAACTCGGTCTACGACCAGAAGGACGTCGGCCTGGACGTCTGGGTGACGATCAACTTCTAGCCGCAGCCCTCCCGTTCATTGACAGAGCCCCTCCAGACAGCGAAAATTCATGGAACGAGACCGTTGTTGCCGGCGGTGCAGGGGTAGCCCGTCCGCGGCGCGCACGTTTCGGTCATGCGCTCGCCGCAGCATCCACAGAGAGGGGCTGGACCAGCTTGAAACTCGGCCAGATGCTTCTCGAAGCCGGTCTGATCACCCGCGATCAGCTCGAGCAGGCACTCAAGCAGCAGCGTGCCGAGGGCGGCCGGCTGGGCTTCAACCTCGTCAAGATAAAGGCCATCGCCGAGAGCGACCTGAACGAGAACCTCGCGAAACAGCACAGGGTCGAGAGCGTCAACCTCGACGACGTCGATGTCGACAACGCCATCATCAAGCTCGTCCCCCCGGAGGTCGCCAGGCGGTACGAGGTGGTGCCCATCCGCAAGGACGGCAAGGTCCTCGTCGTCGCCATGACCGATCCCGACAACCTCTTCGCCATAGACGACCTCAGATTCTCCATCGGGCTCGAGATAGAGCCCCATATCTGCGCATCCAGCATGATCATCAGGGCCATAAGGCGCTTCTACCCCGAGACCGAGGCCCTCGTGTCGCTGGATCAGAAGTCGATCGTCGAGAAGAAGGACGATCCCGGCGACGCGATCGCGTCCGAGAACATCCTCGTCGGCGACGAGGTCTTCGAGTCGATGGTCATGGACGAGGACGACGGGACGACGGTCGAGGAGGAGGACATCTCCAGCCTCGTGGCCGATTCGCCCGTGGTCAAGCTCGTCAACAGCATCATCGCCGACGCGGTCAAGCGGGGCGCGAGCGACATCCACTTCGAGCCCTTCGAGAAGTACATCAGGATCAGGTTCAGGATCGACGGCGTGCTCCACGAGGTTATGCGCCCCAGCCGCAAGTACCGGTCCGCCATAGTCAGCAGGCTCAAGATCCTGGGCGGGATGAACATCGCCGAGAGGCACCTCCCGCAGGACGGCCGGCAGAAGATCCGCGTGGGCGACCGCTTCGTCGACATGCGTCTCGCCACCCTGCCCACCCTTTTCGGCGAGAAGGTCGAGGTCCGCCTGCTCGACCGCAGCAAGGTCATACTCGACCTCGAGAAGCTCGGCATGGAGGACGAGAGCCTGAAGGAGCTGCGCCGCGCCATCAAGCGCCCGTACGGTATCGTGCTTGTCACCGGGCCCACGGGCTGCGGCAAGACCACCACGCTCTACTCCGCTCTCACCGAGCTGAACGACATAGGCGTCAACATCATGACCGCCGAGAACCCGGTCGAGTTCAACCTGAAGGGCATCAACCAGGTCCAGATGAACGAGGAGATCGGCCTCACGTTCGCATCCGCGCTCAGGGCCTATCTGAGGCAGGACCCCGACATCATCATGGTCGGCGAGATAAGGGACCAGGAAACCTCGCAGATCGCAATCAGGGCGGCGCTGACCGGCCACCTCGTGCTCTCCACCACGCATACCAACGACGCGCCCAGCACGATCAACAGGCTGATCGACATGGGCACCGAGCCGTTCATGCTCAGCACCTCGCTCATCGCCATCTGCTCCCAGAGGCTGATCCGGAGGATCTGCCCCAAGTGCAAGGCGCAGGTCCACGTGCCCGACGAGGCCCTGGTGGAGGCCGGCATCGACCCCGCCCGGTTCGCGAACTTCACCTTCCACGAGGGCACCGGGTGCGACTTCTGCAACAACACCGGGTACAGGGGCCGGGAGGGGATCTTCGAGGTGATGCCCGTCACCGAGGAGATCAGGCAGCTCATCGAGAGCGACGCCAACAGCATCCAGATAGAGAAGGCCGCCCTCGCCGCCGGCATGGTCAACCTGCGCGAGGCCGCCCTGAGGAAGCTCGAGCGCGGCATGACCACGTTCGAGGAAGTCATAAGGGGTACGGTCGGTGGCGAATAGCGGGCCTGACGAAGGCCGCACCGGCGCTCCGGGCTGGACGAGCCTTGCTTAGCCGCCTGGGGATGATGCTGGTCGAGGCCGGCATCGTCACCTCGGACGAGGTCGAGGCGGTCATAGCCGAATTCGGGCCCGGGGAGACCGACCTGGCCGAGAGCCTCGTGGCGCTCGGCAAGGTGCCCGAGGAGATAGTCACCGAGTTCCTGGCCGAGATCTACAGCGTCGAGCCGATCTATCTCAACGAGACCCCGCTCGATCCCTCGCTCGCCAAGGTCATCCCCGAGGAGACCGCCCGGAAGTTCATCATCATCCCGATCGCCGACGAGGGGAACTACGTCCACGTCGCCATGGCCAACCCCGGCAACCTCTTCGCGGTCGACGAGGTCAAGTTCGCCGTGGGCCGCGAGATACTGGTCTTCGCCTCCGCTCCGTCGGCCGTCAGGCGTTGCCTCGACGAGCTCTACGGCAAGGTGGACGACCTGGTCACCGTGGAGGAGAAGCTCGAGACCTACGACGAGAAGGAAAGCGAACTCGAGACCGTCGAGAGCCTGGAGGTCGTCGACGAGGACGAGGAGGCCCTGACGGAGGACGATTCGGCCATGGGAGACGCCCCCGTGGTCAAGTTCGTCGAGCAGGTCATCAGCCGCGCCGTCAAGATAGAGGCCAGCGACATACACATCGAGCCGTACGAGAAGTACCTCAGGATCAGGTACCGGAGGGACGGCACCTGCTTCGAGGTCCGCAGGCTGCCCAAGGACATCCAGCCGTCCATCCTCAGTCGTCTCAAGATCATGGCGAGGATGGACATAGCCGAGAAGAGGAAGACCCAGGACGGCAGGATAAAGGCCAAGGTCGACAACCGCTGGATCGACTTCCGGGTGAACGCCGTCCCTACCGTCAACGGTGAGAAGATCGTGCTCCGAATCCTCGACAGGGGGAACCTCGAGTTCGACCTGAGGCAGCTCGGCTTCCCGGAGGACGCCCTGGGCGACTTCCTCAGGGGCGTCAACTCGCCGTACGGCATCGTGCTCGTCACGGGGCCCACGGGCAGCGGCAAGACCACGACCCTGTACTCCGCCCTGAGCACGCTCAACACGCCCAGGGTCAACATCATCACCGCCGAGGACCCGGTCGAGTACAACATCGACGGCATCCTGCAGACCCAGATCGACTTCGCGATGGGATACGACTTCGCGTCGGCCCTGCGTGCCATCCTCAGGCAGGATCCGAACATCATCATGGTCGGCGAGATAAGGGACCTCGAAACCGCCTCGATCGCCATCAAGGCGGCGCTCACGGGGCACCTCGTCTTCTCCACCATCCACACGAACGACGCCCCAAGCACCATCAACAGGCTCGTGGACATCGGGATCAAGCCGTTCCTCGTGGCGTCCGCGGTCAGGACCATCATGGCCCAGCGCCTCCTGCGGAAGGTCTGCTCCAAGTGCAGGGAGCCGCACACGCACACCCCGGAGGAGCTGATCGAGTCGGGCATCGACCCCGAGGAGCTGAGGGGCGCCAACACCTTCATCGCCAAGGGCTGCAAGGCCTGCAACGGCTCCGGGTACAAGGGCCGCACGGGCATCTACGAGGTCATGACCATCGACAAGTTCGTGAGACAGGCCGTGATAGACAAGGTGGCCACGGGAGCGCTGAGGGTGATCGGCGTGGAGAACGGCATGAGGACCCTCAGGATGGACGCCGTGGACAAGATGCGCAACGGCAATTCCACCCTCGACGAGATCAACCGCGTCACGGCGGACGACGAGACGGAGGTCAAGGAGGCCAGGAAGCGGTATCTTGCGAGGGTGGAGAGCGGGGAGATCAAGCCCAAGGTCGTTCCGGGCGCACAAGAGAAGAAAGGCCGGCTGGCATGAACATCAAGCAGCTCCTGAAGGAGATGATGGAGAGGCGGGCCACGGACCTCCACATCACGGTGGGCGCACCTCCGGTCATCAGGGTGGATGGCGACCTCCTGCGCATGGAGTACGACCCGCTCACCCCGCAGGACACGCAGGATCTTGTCTACAGCCTCCTCCGCGACGAACAGAAGAAGCGCTTCGAGATGGAGAAGGAGCTCGACTTCGCCTTCGGGATCAAGGGTCTGTCGAGGTTCAGGGCCAACGTCTTCAACCAGCGGGGATGCGTGGCCTGCGCCATCAGGGTGATCCCGTACGAGATCCTCGGTTTCGAGGAGCTGGGGCTGCCGCCCGTCGTGGGCACCCTGGCCGAGAAGAGGCAGGGTCTGGTGCTAGTCACCGGCCCCACGGGCTGCGGCAAGAGCACCACGCTGGCATCCATTCTCCGCAAGGTGAACGCGACGCGCCCCTGCCACATCGTCACCGTGGAGGACCCGATCGAGTACGTCCACCACCACGACAAGGGCATAGTCAACCAGAGGGAGATAGGCGAGGACACAAAGGGCTTCTCCCACGCCCTCCGCTACGTGCTCAGGCAGGACCCCGACGTGGTGCTGATAGGCGAGATGCGCGACCAGGAAACCATGCAGGTGGCGCTCAACATCTCCGAAACGGGCCACCTGACTCTCGCAACGCTGCACACCAACTCCACCTACGAGTCGATCAACAGGATCATCGACACCTTCCCGCCCCAGAGCCAGGAGCAGGTCAGGAGCCAGCTCTCGTTCGTCATGCTCGGCGTGATGACCCAGCAGCTCGTGCCGCGCATGAGGGGTACGGGGAGGTCGCTCGCGGCCGAGGTCCTGGTCTGCACGCCCGCGGTCCGCTCGGCGATCCGCGAGGACAAGCTCCACCAGATCTACGGCATGATGCAGGCCGGGCAGAAGTTCGGGATGCAGACCATGAACCAGGCTCTGTACAAGCTCTACGCCAAGAGGGATATCTCGAAGGAGGTGGCCCTGGAGCGGTCGCCGGACCCGGTGGAGCTGGAACAGATGATGATAACGGGTCGCGAGGTCCTATAGATGACGGGAGATTGCGATGCCTGAATTCCTGTGGTCCGGATCCAACAAGCAGGGCCGCACCCTCTCCGGGACGATAACGGCGGCAACCCGCAAGGACGCGGCCGATCTCCTCGAGAAGAGGGGGGTGTCGAACGCGAAGGTCCGTTCGAAGGGGATGGACCTCAGCAAGCTGGGCAAGTTCGGCAACAACATCACCGACAAGCAGCTCGCCACCTTCACGAGGCAGTTCGCGACCATGATCAACGCGGGCCTCCCGCTGGTGAACTGCCTCCAGATCCTCGGGCGCCAGCAGGACAACAAGGCATTCGCCTCCGTGATCGGCGAGCTGACCTCCGACGTCGAGAAGGGCGGGACGCTAGCGGAGGCCATGGGCAGGCACTCCTCCATCTTCAACGAGCTCTACGTCAACATGGTGTCGGCAGGCGAGCAGGGCGGCATCCTCGACACCATCCTGGCAAGGCTCGCGACCCACCTCGAGAAGTCGGCCAGCCTGAGGTCCAAGATCAAGACCGCAATGCTCTACCCGATGGTGGTCATGATAGTGCTGGCCCTGGTCATATCCGTCATGCTCATCTTCATCATCCCGATCTTCGAGAACATGTTCGCCGACCTCGGCGGCGACCTGCCGGGTCCCACGAAGCTGGTCATCGCCCTGTCCAAGTTCTTCATAGGAAACATCGTCTTCATCATCATCGGCGTGATCGCCCTGATCGTCGGCTACAAGGCGTGGTACAAGACGGACTCCGGGCAGAAGGTGATCGACAAGATCAAGCTGTCCATGCCGGTCTTCGGCCAGCTCCAGAGCAAGATGGCCATCGCGAGGTTCACCAGGACCCTCGGAACGCTGGTGTCGAGCGGCGTCGCCATCCTCGACGGCCTGAGCATCACGTCCAAGACCGCGGGCAACAGGGTGGTGGCCGACGCCATCATGCAGGCGCGCACCAGCATCTCCGGCGGCGAGAACATCTCCAACCCGCTCGAGGCGTCGGGCGTGTTCCCGACCATGGTCACATCGATGATCGCGGTCGGCGAGGAGACGGGCGGCCTCGACGAGATGCTGCTCAAGATAGCCGACTTCTACGAGGAGGAGGTCGACGTCGCGGTCGCCGGCCTCACATCGATCCTCGAGCCCATCATGATCGTCGTCCTCGGTGCGGTGGTCGGCGGCATGGTCATCGCGATGTACCTGCCCATCTTCGATCTCATCGGCGCGGTGGGGGCGCAGTAGCGGAGCGTCCTGATCCCGTGGGCGGGAACGGCGGAAGAGTGAGGCGCTTCACCTGGCTCCAGGTGGGGCGCCTCTCCGTGCTGGGCTCGCTCTGCGTGTTCGGCATCGCGGTGCTCGGTTCCGAGCAGGTGCGCAGCGCCTATCTCGTCGCCGCGGCGATACTCGTCGGCAACAGCGTCCTCTTCTCCCTCGCCTCGGCCAGGAGGCCGGGGCATGCCCTCCCGGTGTGGATCCTCTGCTGCCTGGACGCTGTGGTGATCGGGATAGTGATGCACTTCGCCGGCGGCATGGACGGCCCGTTCGCCATGGTCTTCCTGCTCCACACCCTTCTCGCCGGCTACCTGCTGGGAGTCCGGGGCGGTGCCTGGATGGCCATGATAGATACGCTGATCCTCTCCACGTCAGGCATGCTGTCGCTGGCCGGGATGGGCCCCTCGGACGGCAGCGCCATGATCGCCCGGCTGGGGCTCGAGGCCTCCGCCGACCTGTCGGGGCAGTACATCGCGCTCAGGGTCTTCCTGCACGCGCTCCTGCTGCTCTCGATCGGCATCGTCTCGGGGTACCTGACCGAGCTGCTCCGGAAGCAGTCGGGAAGGCTCCAGGACGTGCTGGAGGCCGTGAGGGCGAACCGTGCCGGATCGAGGGAGATACTCGAGAACCTCGCAGACGGGATACTGGTGCTCGATGCATCCGGCGACCCGATAGGCGGCAACTCGTCTCTCAGGCAGATGCTCTCTCTCGGCGACCCCTGGGAGCACGCCGTCAGGAAGACGCAGCTGTACAGGCTTCTCGCGGGCTACCAGAGGGCCGGCACCTTCCCCGACAACATCGACCTGGTGACAGACGACAAGATCCTGGAATGCAGGATGGGGGTCTTCCACGACTCATACTCCGAGAAGCCCGGCTCGATGGCCGTCCTCAGCGACGTGACCGAGGTGAGGAACCTCCGGAGCAGGCTCGAGGAGCGCGAGAAGCTGGCGGTCGTCGGCAGGCTCTCGGCCACCATGGCCCACGAGATCCGAAATCCCCTCGCGTCCATCAGCGGAGCGGCCCAGGTCATCCGGTCGCGCGACATGGACGAGCAGGGCGAGGCACGCATGGTGAACATGATCATCGACCAGGCGAAGCGCGCCTCCGACATCATCGAGGGCTATCTCGAGGTGGCGCGCGGCGGCAGGATGCGCGAGGAGACCGAGCTGCGCCTCGACATGCTGCTGAAGGGCGTGGTGGAAGGCGCCAGGAACAGCTACGCCGCCAGCATCACCGTAGCCATGGGTTCGATGCCGGAGATAACGATAAGGGGCAAGGAGCAGAGGCTCGCGCAGATCTTCGACAACCTCCTGCGCAACGCGGCCGAGGCGCTCGACACTGTAAAGGGCGGCAGGGTCGAGATCGGCCTCTCCCGCGAGGAGGACAGGGTGCTGATCACGCTCCGGGACAACGGCCCGGGCATGCCGCCCGAGGAGCTCGCCCGCGCTTCGGAACCCTTCTTCACCACGAAGGAGTTCGGCACGGGGCTGGGCCTGTACGTGGCCAGGCGGGTGGCCGAGGAGCACGACGGGTCGATCACCTTCGAATCACCGGAAGGAGGAGGCCTCATGGTGACGGTGGACCTCCCGGTGACGGGAGCCACGGCATGACGCCGCAGCTCAGGCTGATGATAGTGGACGACGAGCCCTCGATGCTGGAATGGCTCAGCGTCCTGCTGTCGCGCAAGGGCTTCGAGGTGCAGTGCTTCACCTCGCCGCTCAAGGCCCTGGAGCACGCCGCCGGGCGCTCGCCCGACATAGCGCTCGTCGACCTCAGGATGCCGGGCATGGACGGCATAGAGCTCCTGGCCGCCCTGCGCAAGCTGAACCCCGAACTCGTGGGCATCGTGATGACCGCCTACTCCAGCATCGACAGCGCTGTGAAGGCCATGCGCCAGGGCGCCAGCGACTACCTCATCAAGCCCTTCGAGGTGGACCAGCTGATGCTCTCGCTCGAACGCTCGCTCAAGGTGCGCGAGGTGCTCACCGAGAACCGCATCCTCCGCCGGCAGGTGAGGACGAGCTTCGACTTCAGCGAGATAGCGGGCAAGACCGACGTGATGCTCCAGCTCCTCGAGCAGATCCGCATCGTGGCCGACAAGGAGAGCACCGTCATCATCACGGGCGAGAGCGGCACGGGCAAGGAGCTGGTGGCGCGGGCCATCCACTACAACAGCCGCAGATCCTCGGGCCCCTTCCTCGCCGTGAACTGCGGCAGCTTCACCAGCACCCTCCTCGAGAGCGAACTGTTCGGCCATGTGAAGGGATCGTTCACCGGCGCACACCGCGACAAGGACGGGCTGCTGGTGGCGGCGTCCGGCGGCAGCTTCCTGCTCGACGAGGTGAGCGAGCTCGACCGCGACCTGCAGGTGAAGCTGCTCCGTGCCCTCCAGGAGAGGCAGGTGCTCCCGGTCGGCGGCACCAAGCCCGTCCCCTTCGACGTGAGGCTCATCGCAGCCACCAATGTAGACCTCAAGAGCAGGGTGGACGCGGGGGAGTACAGGGCCGACCTCTTCTACAGGCTGAACGTAATACCCCTGCACGTCCCCGCACTCAGGGAGAGGGCGGCCGACATACCCCTGCTCGTCGAGCGTTTCAACAGGCTTTATGCGTCCAAGTTCGGGGCCCCCGTGAAGAAGTTCGCCCCCGATGCGATGAAGGCCCTCCAGCAGTACCCGTGGCCGGGTAACGTCCGCGAGCTCGAGAACCTCGTCGAGCGCCTCTGCGTGATGGTTCGCGGCGACAGCGTGGCCCTGCGCGACCTGCCCGACACATTCACGGCTTCCGGGGCGCAGCAGAAACCCCCGGCCGCTTTCGCGGATGCTTCGCAGGACGACGGCACGACGGAAGAGACCGGCCAGGCATCCGCATTCCAGGGTTCGGGCTCGATCCCGGCCCTGCACGAGGTCGAGGAGGCCTGGATCCGCTTCGTGCTCGACTACAGGGCGGGGGGGCAGAAGAAGCTGGCCGCGAAGATGCTCGGGATCGATGAGAGCACCCTCCACAGGAAGCTCGAGAGGTACTCCCGCAGGGGGGGCGGCGGAAAGGTTGACTAGGCCGCTCTTCCGGCGTATCCCGCATCCGCTCCTCACCTTCACGATCCTGTTCGTCGCGGGATTCCTGCTCGGTCAGACCGGCATACCCGTCGAGGACGGTGGCGAGGTCATCACCGTAGCGCGCCTGGGCGGGACCATGCACCCCCCGGGCATGCCCCTCCTGGCACTTCTGCTCCGAGTGTCGTGGATCCCGGGGGAGAGGGGGCCGGCCGTACTGGCCGCGCTGTGCGCATCCGTCTCCCTCCTGCTGCTCTTCAGGCGGTCGGGCGTGACAGGGCTCGCCATGGCTCTCGCGGTCATGGCGATGCCGTCCTTCCGCGAGAGAGTGCTGGCCTGGGACGCCTACGGGCTTCTTTTCCTTCTCTTCACGGTCGCTCTGGCGTCCGAGGGCCTCTCAGGGCTCTCGTCCGGCTATCTCACGGGCCTTTCAATAGCGGTCCACCCGGCCGGCGTGCTCATGCCCGCGGCCCTCTCATGGCGCCGCGGGAGCATCCTCGCCGCCCTGTGCGGGCTACTGATCGGCGCGAGCATCTATCTTGCACTGCCGGTGATGTCGGCAGCGGGCTGCGCGGTCGACTGGGGCTCGCCCGGCGTGCTTTCGAAGTTCATCGCACAGGTGAGCGCGGCGGGCTATCGTGAGGTCTACGGAGCCTCCATGGGGAGCCCGGGTGCAGCGGCTCTCCTCGGACATCTGTCCGTGCTCCGCGGCATGCTGTGGCCGGCGTTCATGCTGCCTGCCGCCGCCGGAGCAGTCCTGCTCGCCCTTTCCTCCCGCAGGAAACTGCTCCGTCTCGGTATCCTGCTTGCGCTGGATGCCGCATTCATACTGCTGGTGAACCCGATGGCCTCGGGGACCTCCCAGACGGGGTGGCTGTCCCTCCTCGTGCTGTGCGCCCTCGCCGCGGCGGCCTGCGAAGCACTGCCGCGGGCCGCCTCGCTGGCGCTCGCCGCTGCCGTGGCCCTGCCGCCGCTCGTCTCTCCCGGCGATCCGCTGCCTGATCAGAGCGGTGATGTCGAGGCCTTCGTGTCATCAGCTCCGCTGGACGCAGGCCTGTTCATCTCCGACAACGACATGCTCTACGGCTGCTGGATGGAGAAGTACGGCAGGGACCTCCGCCCCGATGCCGTTCTGCTTTCCACGGGCAACTTCTCGCCGTGGTTCGAGCATCTGGCGATGCGCTACAACCCCGATCTCGACACGTCCGGAGGCCTGAACGAAGCGGGCGGGCCCGGCACGCCCCGCGAGGTGGTCGTCGCAAGGCTCGTCGAGATGACGATCCGGAACAACCCGCAGAGGGAGTTCTTCTCCGACCGATAGGCTTGCATAGCGCAAGCCGCAGGTGGACGAACGGCCTCCGGTTTTTCCGGCAGTCTTGGAAACAGCGGCTGCGAGAGTGATTCAATAATCAGGAATGTTTTATGCTTCATATACTGCCATAGGGGGTGAGGCATGCAGAGGGGTTTCACGCTGATCGAGCTCATGATCGTGGTGGTGATCATCGGGATATTGTCCGCCATCGCCATTCCGGGTTACAACAACGTGCAGGAGTCGGCCAGGCGATCGTCGTGCCGCAGCAACATCCGCACGCTGGCGACCGCCGAGTCCATCTACTTCGGCGTCTACGGGAGCTATACCGCCGACATGACCAGCCTGCTCGCCGTCCAGGAGAACGCCGGGCAGGTCCGCTGCCCCGCGCGCCCGGCCATCGGCATCTACACGCTGCAACTGCCGGCGGCGGAGCAGTACCTGGTCGCCTGTCCCGTCCCCGGCATGGACCACGGCTCGTTCGTCTCGGGCATCTCGAGCTGGTGATCCGATGCTGGACAACAGGCCCTCCGGGTTGCAGATTGCATCTCGTGAGGGGAATCGTGTCCGACGAGGGAAGAAACGCGTACTTTTACAGACGATTCTCCCGGTAATATGCCGATGGTGCCTTTGTTGCTCTTTGTTCGTCAGTGTTTCCCAACCGTGAAAGGGGTTTCGAGATGAAGAGAGGCTTCACACTCATCGAGCTCATGATCGTCGTCGTGATCATCGGCATCCTCGCCGCCATCGCCATCCCCAAGTTCGGCAGCGTCAAGCAGACCGCCGAGATGGCCTCCTGCCGCAGCAACATGAGGAGCCTTGCAACCGGCGCCTCCATGTACTACGGCACCTACAACAGCTGGGGCTCGCTGGCCGTCTTCGTGTCGTCCGACCTGATGGAGAACGCCACACTGATGGAGTGCCCGCAGGATCCAGCCGGCAGTGACTACGGCTACACCGTCGCCGCCGGTGTCTACACCATCGACTGCCCTACGGGTGGTGCTGGGCTTCCGCAGGATCACGGCTCGGTCGTCGACGGTATCCAGAGCTGGCAGTAGCTTCCGCTTGACTGTCGCCTGCGGCGGGCCTCCGGGCCCGCCGCTCCCTTTTGCGGCCCCGTTGCCCGTCGGGCCCGGCTTTTATATCCTGATGCCATGAATCGTCGATCCCTCACAGTCGGAGCTCTTCTCCCGGGCAGGCGGCCCGCGCCGGTTGCCGTGCTGGCGGCGGTGCTGGCCTCTCTCCTCACGTTCAACCCATATCCCTACGACCACGTCGTCTCGCGCTGGGCGCTCGTGAGGAGCGTCGTCGACGATGGAACGACCGTCATAGACCGGTACTCTGCATTTACCTCCGACAGGGCCGTGTGGGAGGGCCACTCCTATTCCGACAAGTCGGCCCTGCTGTCTCTTGCCTGCGTCCCGCCTGCACTGGTCCTCGAAAGCCTGGGGATCGGCAGGGCCCATACGATCCCGCTGGGGCTCTTCGACCCGGCCAGGTACGTCTGCGAGAGACTCCTGGTCTCGGGTTCGCTCCTCCTCCTGCTCCTCCTGCTGGCGCGCAGGACATCCCGCGAGGGGATCGATCCTCTCCCCGCCGTCGCGGCCGCGGGACTGGGCAGCATCATGCTGCCCTATTCGACCGTCCTCTACTCCCATGTCCCGGCGGCGGCCATGCTGTTCGCGGGATACTCGCTCCAGCAGGAGGGGCGGTTCAGGGCCTCCGACGCGTGCTGTGCGCTGGCCTCCGCCATGGACTACACCGTTCTCCTGCTGTACACAGTCCTCGTCCTGTTCCGCCCCCGTTCCTGGTGGAAGCCTTCCGGCATCCTCGCCGCCGTTCTGATGACCGCGGCCGCCTTCGCCCCCCAGATGGCGTACAATTCGACCTGCTTCGGAAGTCCCTTCCGCATGGGCTACGCCCTCGAGGCCAGCGAAGCCTTCGCCGCTCTTCACACCGGCTTCTTCGGCTTCACCGCCCCGGATGCCGGGCGGTTCCTGTTCCTGCTCGCGAGCCCCGAGAGGGGGCTGCTCTTCTACATGCCCTGGATCGCCGCGGGCATCGCCGGTCTCGTCTCGAGAACCGGGGCCGGCAGGATCAGGATCGACCCGGGCCTCGTCATGACGGCGGTCTACGTCGTCCTCTATTCGGCACTCCACACCCGCACGCAGGGATGGGCCTTCGGGCCGCGATACCTCATCCCGGTGATCCCTTTCGCCGCACTCGGCCTCTCGCGCTTCGCGGAGCGGGGCAGCCGGGCGCGATGGGCGGCTGCATTCCTCCTGATCCCCGGCGTCATACAGACGTTTCTGGGGCTGCTGGGCGAGATGCACCTTCCCGTGCACCCGGTCGAGCAGGCCGTCCCGCTCCCGCAGGTCACGATCAGCCTGCGCATGCTCCTCGACGGGCACCATTCGACATGGATCGCGGACCTGCCCGGCGTCGTGCTGCTCGTTGCAGCAACCACTCTTGTCGTCGCAACGCTCTTCAGGGGAAGCAGATTCGCGCCCGCCGCTCTCCTGTCCATCCCCATGCTGCTCTCGCCCGCGCTTTCATCCCGCAGTGCCTCGCAGGGCTGGGGCGGCAAGATGGATTACTACAGGGGAGTCCTGGCGGAGCACAGGATGGAGTACGCTCTCGCAGCAGGCTATTTCACAAAAGCCGCGCAGGATCCCGCCGCGCCTGCTCTCGTCGGGGAACTGGCCGAGGAGATGCGTATCCTCTCGGGATCCCCCGCCGGACCGGAGTGACCCGGCGGCCTTCCGGCCGTCTCCTTCACAGCATCATTCGGTATCCGGCGGGCTGGAGTCCGCGAGCATCGGCGCCAGGCGCAGCGCCAGATCCTCCATCATGAGATCCGTTGCATGCTCGTTCAGATGGCTGTTGAGAGGCCCCATCTTCCAGTCCTCGATGCGTATCGGCAGTTCCAGGAAGGACACGTCCGAGTTGGAGTCGTGCACGTTCCGCTCATACTGGGATCTGGCGACGTGATAGTAGAGGCCGTTGAGAACATACGTGGCCTCCTCGACGTCTCCCGTCGGGTCCGGCGGACCTTCGGCCGCGAAGAAGACCGCCGAGGCTCCGCTGGATCGGGAGAGCGAGTCGATCCGATCCAGCAGGAGCCTGGTCAGATCCACCGAATACTGCATCCTGGGGCTCCTCGGGGTGAGGTACACGGCCAGATGGCTCTTCTCCGTGGCGAGGTTCTCGAATCTCATCAGACCGAGATCCGTGTTCCACCTCTCCTGCCATTCCTGCCTCGCCGGACCCTGCCATGTCGAATCCGGACCGTAGGGGGCAGGGAGCCTCGCCTCCCACGCGCCGTCCCTCGAAGGCCTGCCGAGAGCCGATTCGAGAAGGGCGACAATCCTCAGAGGAGGGACCGGCAGAGCATCGCCCGGATTCTCGCACGGACCGGCCAGTTCCCCTGACTCGAGCCAGAATGTGGGCTTGGCCCAGCCATCCGCGGGCCAGTGCGTCGGGAAGGTGTTGTTCCACAAATCGTTGGCCGGCGTCTCCCAGACCACCACCATGTCGGCCCTGAAATCCTCGAAGTAGTACTCCAGGGCCAGAAGCTCCTGATCCTGTCCGTAGCCCTGGGCCGCAACCGATGCCACCTCCACATCGCGGCCCAGGATCTCTTCCAGATGGTGCTCGAGGCGTGACTCCGGCATCCAGTCCCATGCGAGGTGAGTCGCCTCCACCTGCGAGTCGCCGACAAGCACGAGAACCGTCGTGCTGTCCGAATACCCGATCGGATGCCCGCGGAATCCGAGCTGGTTCCTCTCCTGCCGGGGCACGGACGAGGAGCACACCCATCCGCTGGTGACGACAGGCGGGGAGCAGGCCAGCCTGAGGAAGGCCTCGGCCGCTGCAAGGGCGACGAGAGTGCCTGCCAGAACTACGAGAACGGAAGAAAAGACTCTGGGAACGCGCATCCCGCCCTCCCGCCGGATCCTGGCGGCAACGGGACCGCCTTCCGCACTATGGCTGTCCCGCGCCGTCCCCGCAAGCCAGAGGGTACTTGCGCAGACAGTGCGGTGGAGTCATCAATTGGAGGTTCGACTCCAGTCGAGACCCGTATGCAAGGGGGAGGGATGACCGGTCTGCCGCCTGGGATCTCCGTTGTCGTCCCGGTCTACGAGAGCCGCGACTCGCTCGGGAGCCTCGCCCGTGCCGTGTCGGAGGCGATGTCCTCCATCGGCGTTCCCTGGGAACTGGTGCTCGTGGACGACGCTAGCACCGACGGGAGCTGGGGCGCGATCCGGAAGCTCTCCGAAGCCGGCCCGCGGATCAGGGGCATACGCCTGGCGCGCAACAGCGGCCAGCACAACGCCCTCCTCTGCGGCATCAGGGCGGCGCATTTCTCCGTGACAGTCACGCTCGACGACGATCTGCAGAATCCTCCTTCCGAGATCCCCAGGCTCCTCGCGAAACTCGAGGAGGGTTTCGACGTCGTCTACGGCTCGCCCGACAGGGAGAGGCACGGCCTCCCGCGCGACATGGCCTCGAAGCTCACTAAGGCCGTACTCCAGAGGTCGATGGGCGTAGCCACAGCCTCCCGCGTCAGCGCCTTCAGGGCCTTCCGCACAGCCCTGCGCGACTCGTTCGTATCCCACGGCGGGCCCTACTGCTCGATCGACGTGCTCCTGACATGGGGCACCAGGAGCTTCGGCGCCGTCACCGTGAGGCACGAGCCCCGGCGGATCGGCAGGTCGCACTACACCTTCGGAAGGCTCTTCACGCACGCCTTCAACATGATTACGGGCTTCTCCACCATCCCGCTCGAGGTAGCCAGCATGGCGGGGTTCGCCTTCATGATCTTCGGCGTGGGAGTGCTTCTGTACGTGCTCTTCCGGTACTTCGAGAACGGCGGCAGCGTTCCGGGCTTCCCGTTCCTCGCGTCCATCATCTCCATCTTCTCGGGAGTCCAGCTCTTCTCTCTCGGCGTGATAGGCGAGTACATAGCGAGGATGCACTTCAGGCTGATGGGCATTCCCGGGTACACGGCCGTCGAGGATACCGGCGGAGAGGGATGGTCCGCGGAGTGACGCGGCTCTGCTCGATGCTGGAATGGGATTCGTCCTTCTTCGGGCTCCGCATCGCCAGATATGCGCGTGTGGGGATGACGCCGGCCCAGGCAGCCAGCGTGAAGTCATGGTGCTCGTCGAACGCGGTCGACTGCCTCTACTTCCTGGCCGACCCCGGAGACGGCCCGAGCCTCGGGTCGGCTCACGGGCTAGGCATGCGCGCGGCGGGGATCCGTGCGGAGATGAGGGTCGAAACTGCCAGGATCCCTGCCTCAGAGACCGCCGGACCGGTCAGGAGAGCTATCCCGTCAGACATCCCCCTGCTCGAGGACCTCGCGACGGAAAACCACACTTCCTCGCGATTCTTCGTCGATCCGGGTTTCGGCAGGAAGAGAGCGTCGGCCATGTTCTCGTACTGGATGCGGAAGTGCTTCTCCGATCCCCGCTGTACGCTGCTGGTCGCCGGGGATGCCGGCAGACCCGGGGGGTACTGTGCGGTGCGGGATCGGGCTGGAGAAGGTGTGATCGAGCTCCTCGGCGTGGCTCCCGGGAACAGGAGCGCGGGGCTCGGGAAGGCGCTCGTTTCGGCGGCTTCCAGGATCCTGGGTGATGCCGGCGTCGCGCATGTCTCCGTGGTGACACAGGCCGGCACCGCCGGGGCCATGGGATTCTACGAGCGTCTCGGGTTCGTCACCGACAGGATGGGGATCTGGTTCCACTACTGGCCTTCGCTCGGGCCGAAGACGTGACGACCTACAGGATTCCATTCAACAGGGCCGGGCTGGGCGGCCGGGAGCTCGAATACATCCGTCAGGCCGTCGAGAACGGTTTCGTGGCCGGCAACGGCCCGTTCTGCCGGAGGTGCGAGAGTGAACTCGAGGCTGTGACGGGAGCCCCGCACGCCCTCCTGACCCCCTCCTGCACCCACGCCCTCGAGATGTGCGCCTACCTCCTCGACCTCTCACCGGGTGACGAGGTCATCGTCCCCTCGTACACTTTCGTTTCCACCGCGCTGGCCTTCGCCTCGCGGGGGGCGGTCCCCGTCTTCGCCGACATCAGGCCCGACACGCTCAACATCGATGAATCGCTCGTCGAAGACCTGGTCACGCCCCGCACCCGTGCGATCGTGGCGGTGCACTACGGCGGCGTGGGCTGCGAGATGGACAGGCTCTCGGAGATCGCAGGCGGATGCGGTGCCGTGCTGATCGAGGATGCCGCGCACGGCCTGTTCGGCAGGTACCGGGGGATGGGTCTGGGCTCGATGGCGCCCCTCTCGACACTGAGCTTCCACGAGACGAAGAACATCACCTGCGGCGAGGGCGGAGCCCTCCTGGTCAACGATCCGCGCTACTTCGAGCGGGCGCGGATCCTGCGCGACAAGGGAACCGATCGCGCGCGGTTCCTCGACGGCCAGGTGGACCGCTACACGTGGGTGGACCTGGGTTCCAGCTACGTGCTGTCGGACATGCTGGCCGCGTTCCTGCTGGCCCAGCTCGAGGCTGCAGGGGAGATCCAGCGGCGCAGGGAGGCCATCTGGAGGAGGTACACCGAAGGCCTGGCCGGGTGGGTCTCGACCAGGGGGGTCCGCTTCCAGGAAGTGCCGGCCCACTGCGACCCGGCCTGGCACCTCTTTCCGCTCGTCATGCCCGACAAGGCCTCCCGCGACGGACTCATCGCACATCTCGCGGCGAGGGGCATACTCGCGGTGTTCCACTATCAGCCCCTTCACCTGTCGAGAATGGGCGTTTCGTTTGGTGGAAGGCCGGGTCAGTGCCCGGTGGCCGAGTCGGCCGGCGTGCGTCTCCTCAGACTCCCGTTCTTCCCGTCGATGTCCGATGCCGAGCAGGATGACGTCATAGGAGCGGTCCTGGACTCCGGGACCTGATTGTTGGGCTACGACCCCGCCCTGCACGGACTACTCAAGAGGGCCGAAGAGACGCATCCCTGGTTCCGTGCGCGGGCCGGACTCGTCGCGCATCTCCTGCGGAAGCTCGCGAAAACATCCGCATCAGTGCTCGACGAAGGATGCGGCACCGGCTGGTCCTCCGCGGCGATCGCACGATCCGCAGGCTCGTCTCTGGTT
The DNA here is from genome assembly GCA_030373045.1 of Candidatus Fermentibacter sp. Lineage (NCBI taxonomy): Bacteria > Pseudomonadati > Candidatus Fermentibacterota > Candidatus Fermentibacteria > Candidatus Fermentibacterales > Candidatus Fermentibacteraceae > Candidatus Fermentibacter > Candidatus Fermentibacter sp. The sequence goes on along the minus strand of JAUCPW010000004.1, from coordinate 89,971 downwards.
GTGGGCACGGACATCACCTTGGCCGAAGCAGCTTCGGCCCGTCCTCGGGGCGTTGTGCTGGTTCGCTCGGACATTACCGCTCCGCCGTTCCGAGAGTACTTCGACGCCCTGCTGATTCTGGATGTCCTGGAGCACTTCGGTGACGACCGCGGTGTACTGGTGTCGGCATCGCAGGCCCTTGCGCCCGATGGGCTGCTGATAGTCACCGTGCCAGCCATGCCGTCGCTCTGGAGCAGATATGACACGGCTTGCGGGCACTTCAAGCGCTACACGAGGCGTTCTCTGCTGAACCTGCTAGGAGACAGCGGTTTCGAGGCGGTCTTCTGCAGCCACTTCATGATGGCACCTGTTCCATTCCTGGCTGTTTCGAGAAACCTTCACGGGGCCGGCAGAAATGTTTCAATCGACGAGAGGGAGTTCAGACCGGGCCGTTTTGTCAGCTCGGTGCTCGGGGCCTATCTTTGCGTGGAGGCCGGTCTGCTCCGTGCCGGCTTCCGGTTTCCGGCGGGCAGCTCACTCGTAGCGGCCGCACGAAGGCGTACTTGCAGTTGTTGATAGATACCCTGGAATAGAGGGCTGTCATCCGGATTCCGATTGTGACCGAGAAGTGAGTCGCCCGTTGAAAAGGATGATGATTCTGAGCATGCACGATTTCCTTCGCAGCATCTCCGGCAGTAAATCTTGGAACAGCATGGCGATGGGACACTCCGATGGCAGGGTCACGGTGTCGTGCACAGTCTTCGGCGCATTCTCCCGGAGTCGGCCATGAGAGACGACATGCATATCGCCGATACGTCGCAGATGCATATCAGGCCTGCAGTCCTGATATCCGGCGGCAGCGAGATAGTCGCGGCATCCCTTGCGGAGGAGTTTGCTCACTTCGGTCTCGAGTACGCGATTGTTTCCCTCGGCAGAAGAAGCATCCTCGCGAACCAGAGCGGCTGCATCTCGCACACCATCCTGCAATGGCCGCCAGTGGAACCCGAGGAGACGGCCGGGCAGCTCCGCAGAATCCTCGAGGGGCTGTGCAGCAGGTATGGATCTCCTCTGCCGGTTTTCGCGACCGAGGATGGCGGTCTCCGGCTCCTGCTGGAGTTCCTGCCTCTCTTCGATGATCTCGTCGAAACAGGCAGGTGCAGGCATCTGAAAATGGGTGGACTGGACAAGTGCGAGCTCTTCGAGTTTCTCAGGAGCAGAGGCCTCGATGACATCCTCGCTCCGTGGGCGAGGGCCGACAGCCCCGCCAAGGCTTCCGAGGCGAAGCGTTCGCTCGGAGGCGACATCGTGGCAAAGCCATCCCTCAAACCCTATTCGATGGAGCTCGGACTGCGGGGAGCAAAGCTCTTCGTCTCTCCGCCGGAGGAGAGCCCTTCCGCCTTCGAGACCCGTATCTCTGGGAGCTGGAGTCTGTGCAGGAACTGGATCATCCAGCAGCGGCTCGAAAGATCAGCGGATGGCGAGGAGCTGCTCCACTGCGTCAGGGGTCCGCTTGGAGGGCTCCTCGTAACAAGAGCGGCAGAACGAGTCAAATACCCTCTGAACGGTGGCACGGCCTGCGTGGTCGAGACACTCGATCCTTCAGCTCACGACGTCATCGCCGGCAGGATAGCAGAGGAGACGGGTCTGATAGGGCTGGCAGAGCTTCCTTTTCTAGCAGACAAGGAGGGGCGGCTCCGGCTGATCGAGATGAATCCGAGACCCTGGCTCCAGGTGCTGCTGCCGTTCCGAGCAGGTCTTGCCATGGGCCGCGAGGCTTACAGGGCTCTTCTGGGAGCGGAGCCTGCCTCCTCTTCACACGCAGCGGCGGGATGCACATGGGTCAACGCCGAGCGCCTTCTGATGGCGGCCGCGGGGCATGACAGGTCCGTCCGCATCCGTGACGCTGTCGGGTTTCTGAAGAATGCCGACTGCGTAGCGATGTATGATTTCAGGTTACCGGGGCTCAGGAGCCGTTGGGTCGCGAGGATGATGCTTCGGCTCCTGAAGGGTTCGGGATGAATCTCGGAAGGTTGAGGCGGATCACCGGTCTTGTTCTCGCCTTGATGGCTGTTGCCTGGATCTGTGTGCTCTTCGTGAATGCGGTCGATGATACTGAAGCCTCCCTTGTTCCTGGATCGCCGGTGATGTTCCTGCTTTCATTCCTGTTTTGCGCTGTGGGCTCCCTTCACAACGCCGCATCCTTCCAGATACTCCTGTCGGCACAGAAGGGGAAGGCAGTACCGTTCCCCGTCGTCTTCGAGCTGTTCTTTACCGGGCAAATCGTCCGCTACCTTCCCGGCCGGTTCTGGGGTGTCGTCTACCAGTACAATGCCGCGAAGGAAACTGTCGGAGCAGGTCCGCTCGTCAGGTCCAACATCGATCTGATGGTCCTCAGCACTACGGCCGCCCTCCTGGTGTCCGCAGCCCTGATCCTGGCACCTATCTGGTCCGGGATCGCAGTTCCGGGTTTGCTTATGGTTCTCTTTCTGATCATCCTGGTACTGTTCAGGAACGACTATCTCCTCCCTGTCCGAAAGGTCTCGGAAAAACTCCTGCACGAGGGCTCCAGAATAAGGTCCGCAATCGACGGGGTAAGCGGAAGAAGTCTCCCGGCTGGGAAATGCCTGCTGCTGTTCATCGTGACTGTCAGCGGATGGGCTTTCTACATCCTGGCCTGGCATTTCCTGCTAAAGTCCTGGGCTCATACCAGCGGGCTGGACGCGTTGCAGATGTGTGCTACCTATACGGTTTCGTGGCTTGCTGGTTATCTTGCGCTGATAACTCCGGGAGGAATAGGCATCAGGGAACTGGTGTTCCTCGAGACCGCAGGCTTCGTCTCGAATCGCAACGAACTGGTCCTCGTCTCGGTGATAGTGAGATTGTGGCTGATGTGTGTGGACGTCCTTCTGTTCCTGGTGTTTCTGGGCCTGGGGAGGTTTCGGGCTGCGAAGACCAAGGTTTGACAAGAACGGGCTGAATCTTGCCGATCCCTTCGACGTGTTCGGCGTGAAGACCGACTACATCACAATGGTGCAGGAGCTAGCCTACCTGAGGCATATCCCACGTGGCTCCGGGGGTTTGGCTATCGATATCGGGTGCGGCTGGGGGAGGATGTCGAAGATCTTCGAGAACATCGGTTACCGGGCGGTCGGTTTCGACCCCGATCTCGACCTGTTGAAGTTCGCCAGCTCCAGGGGGGATGGTCTCTACTGCGCTGCTGCCCTGCCTGACATCCCGGTCAGGTTCGGCTCGGCGGATCTCGCAGTACTCCAGAACCTGCTGAGACCTCTTCACCTCGTAGGGAAGCTCGAATCGATCAGGGGCATCGGCCGGTACATGCGGCCAGGTGGGCATGTCGTTGTCGTGGACAATATCAGAACCGGACACGGAGACTATGTGTCGGAGGAGGTCGTTTCGGGGATCTTTGCCGCGGAAGGTCTCAGTCTGCAGAAAAGGATCACGCTGAGAGTATCCCGGCGACTCACGGACTATCTGATGCAGCTCGGCCTGGTCCCGCGGCGGCTGGCGGCCGGCATGGCTGCCCGCGAACTGGAGAGGAGCAGCCGCTCATCAGGCGCTTCGAGATGGAGATACAGCAACGTCATGTTCGTTTTCCGAAGGGCCTGACGGGATGGTTGCCGGATGGCAGGACGATTACCGAAGGTTGCTGAACGAAGCAGCCCGGCTGGTCGGTTCGGCACCGATCGCAGTGGACGTCGGGGGAGGGGACGGATCCGGGCTTGCCGGTAATATCGGCGGTAACGCATGCAGGAACGTTCTATCGCTGGACAGGTGTTCAGACATGCATCCGGATATTGTCGCCGACGCCCATTTCCTGCCGTTCAGGCCGGGTTCGATCGATGCGATACTCTGCTTCTCCGTCCTGGAGCATCTGGAGGATCCACATGCGGCCGTGAGAGAAATCCATGGGGCTCTGTCGGCGAAAGGCGCCTTCATCGGGTATGTCCCTTTTCTCTATCCTTTCCACGGCAGCCCGTCCGATCATTCCAGGTACACCTCGACAGGACTCATGGCACTCTTGTCCCGGTTCCGTGATGTGCATTGCGCTCCATGGGGCGACTATCTACTGGTTCTGATCGGTTTCATGACGGGGTTCGACATGAGGCTGCTGAGGGCTCTCAGACCTGTTACAGGAATCGTTTCGAGCCCGATAAGGTCACTTTTCAGGACTGCATCCAGGAAGCGGTCACTCGGCAGGAGCTATTCAGAGAGCACGATCGGACACCTCTTCATCGCCCGGAAGTAGCAATCTCCTCAAGAAACATGGCCGATGCCCCGTCGGGGTCGAACGATGCCGAAGTCCTCTCGATCCCGTCTCTGAAAGTAGATGGACCTAGAGCTAGCGCCTCTCGCACAGCTGTGATGAACGATTCTGGCGATGGGACACCGTGTGCCGCCACTCCCAGCAGGGATGAGCCGACCAGCTCGGCGAGATCGCCGGCTGTACTCACTATCAGCGGCGTGCGTGACTGCAGTGCATCCGACAAGATCACAGGGATGCTCTCTATCCGCGAAGGTATGAGGATAAAGTCAGCCCAGCAGAGAAGGTCGGCTGCCTCCGCCCTCCCGATGTAACCCCCGGTTCTGACAGGTCTGCCCGCTCTCTGCAATCCGGCTGCGCTTGAGTTCACCAGATCACACAGCGGGCCGCCACCGAAGAGACGAACCTCCTCGATCATCTGCCAATCTGCATCGGTAAGCATATCAAGCACTTCCATGAGGATGTCGATGCCCTTGTTCCTGTGCCAGCGACCGAGGAATGCGAGCCTGTAGGGCGGAGAGGAACGCTTCGCGGGAGGGGTATCGATGCCGAGATCTCTGCTGCTGGGTAGGAACAGGCACTTCCTGCCGCAGATCTTCTCGACATCGGAGCAAAGCCTGATCCCGTCGGCGAACCTGCACTGCGAGCCGGCCAGTACTGATCTCAAGGCCGACTTCACGAACGGGATGCGGCCGAGTGACCATATGTCGCTGCCCAGCGACCAGGTGCTGTATCCGATCCGTCTGCGCCCGGCAGCCTTCCTTGCCCACCAGCCCGAAGGGAGTGCCCAGAGTGCGAGGATGTGGTCCGGCTGGAATTCGTCGACTGCGGCATCGACCGCCTTCTGACCCGACGACAGAACCGAGGCGATGCGCGGCCAGGAGGCCGGAGAAGAGGGTTTGATGTCGCCGAGCGGGAGCCGGGGCACTGCGAAGCGCCGTATTTCGGGCGGCCCTTTCTCCAGAGACCGCGACAGGGCAGGGCATACCACCGAAACATCCGCCTTCCTGGACAGGGAGGTCGAGAAGTCCAGGGCGAACGAACCGGCGGCTTCCGAGCCGTCAGCATCGGGCGAGGGGAAGGAAGTCGATATCAGGAGAATCCTCATCTGCTCCTCCGATGACGATAATAGCTCCATGAGTCCATTGTGCAAGGTCGGGAGGCTATGATGAGAGACGACCCATGGGAACTCCTTGGTCAGGCTCGGGACAGGCTGGCAGAAGCCGAGGCGGGCTGCGGCGGTTCGGTGCCCGGGATCGCCGAGGTGCGGGGCATGCTCGACGAGTTCCTGTCGAGCGACGAGCCGTCCCCGGCCGACATACTCAGGATACTCGGCCATGAGCTGAAGAGCCCTCTTTCGGCGATGATCGCGCTCCTGTCCACGGTGAGCGACAGCTATCTCGACTCCGAGCCGGTGCGCGCGCGGGAGATGGTGCAGAAGGCACGGCTGAGGGCGGAGGAGCTTCTTCCCCTCGTGGACGACATCCTGGATCTGGGCACGCTGGCATCGAAGCTCTACGAGGTGCAGTCCGAGAAGATCGACCTGGCTGCTCTCTGCAGCGGGATCATCCATCTCTGGGAACCCCTCGTCACCCAGAAGGGCAGGACCCTGACGGGTACGATCCCGTCCGAACCCGTGACCGTCATGGGCTCTCCTAGCTTCCTCAGGCGCGTCGTTACAAATCTCGTGATGAACGCCTTCAAGTACGGATCGGAGGGCGGCAGGATCGATCTGACTGTCGCCGGGACCGACGGCATGGCCGTCGTTACCGTGGCCGACGACGGCATCGGGATACCCGCCGATGACCTGCCCCACATCTTCGACTTCCTCTACCGGGGCAGGCAGGCGCGCCGGAATCCCGACGGCGGGCTCGGTCTGGGCCTGTCTCTCGTGCGCCAGATCGTCGAGCGACACGGAGGAACCATCTCCGCCGAGAGCGAAGAGGGTCATGGTTCCGTGATGACGGTGCGACTGCCGCTGGCGGGCGCAGAACAGGCCTCGGTATGACGAGCCGGTACCCTTTCCTGTAGTCGCCTGCTCCGGGGATTCCGGGGCGGCCGGTACGCCGGCATCGATCCTCGAACATCCGGAAAGGGCACATCCCTGCCCGATCGGGATCGTGTCAGCTTGTGTCCTGCATTCCTGATCACATCGCATGGATGTCGATTGGCGCATCCCGATCCAGGGAGTATTGTTCTATGCATGCAGGTACTCCCACGAGGAGGTGCCCTTGAGGATTTACGTGATCGCTCTGCTGGTCACGCAGGCCGTCTCCGCCGACACTGCAATGCAGACCGACTGGTCCGGGGGCATGCAGTCGAGCACCGTCACGAGCTGGACCAACACGTTTCTCGGCGCATGCGGCATGAACTTCATCTCGGCCCCGGGAGAGGTGGGGATCTCTCCGGTGACATATCTCTCGAGCAACTTCACTGGATCGCCACACCCGTCCGGAGGGCTGGCCGACATCGATGGCAATGGGTATCCCGACGCCGTCATCATGAGCACAAACGCTCCCGTACGGTGGTTCCGCAATCTCTCCTCCCCGGAGGGATTCTCGTACGGCAGTACGTGCGGAGCGAAGAGCAGACTGTCGGGTCTTGCCGACATGGATGGCGATGGCGACACGGACCTCGTAACCGGCAACTTGGATGATGAACTGGAGCTCAGCAGGAACTCTGACGGATCGGGAATGAACTGGCAGAAGAGCACCATCGTTCCGGACCTCTTCCCCTCACTGAGCGGCGTGCTGCCGGCCGACATCGACGCCGACGGCGACGCTGACGTGGTGGCCTGCAACTACGCCCCCGGGCTGGTGATGGCATGCCTCAACACCGACGGGGAGGGCGGTTCATGGAACCCGGTCGATGTCTGTGTCGGCGTTATCGGATTCAGGAACCCCCGTGCCTCGGATGTCGATGGAGACGGCTCGATCGACTTGGTATGCGTCAATTACCTCCAGGACCGGATCTGCTGGTGGGACAACGTCGGCGGTTCCGGAACCGGATGGCAGCTGCACGAGATCCCATTCCCGATCAAGTCGCCCAGGTGCTGCGATGCCGGTGATGTAGACGGGGACGGCGACATGGACATCCTCGTGGCCGCGACCGGCGGAGCGTCCGTCCTGCTCCTCGAGAACAACGACGGATCGGGCCTGTCGTGGAGCGAGACGGCGATCTGCACTTCACTTCCGATGCCTTCCTTCGTGCGGATCTCGGATGTAGACGGCGATCCATTCTTCGACGCGCTCGTATCGTGCATGTCCACGGGCACGATCCTCTGGCTCGAGAGGACTGGCCAGGTCTGGACCTCGCAGGAATTGCTCACCGGCTTCTATGGGGCATCATGCCTGGATGTCTCGGATATCGACGGAGATGGCATTGCCGACTTCCTGGCGACTTCCGAGACGCAGGAATTCGCGATCGTCGGTTCCTGTGCGAGCCCGTCGCCTCTCGAAGAGAGCTATCTGACTTCGAGGGTGCTCGATACGCAGTGCCAGGCGGAATGGGGCAGCGTAAGCTGGACCGCGGAGGTCCCTTCGGGTGCCTTCCTGGCGGTCCAGCTGCGTGCGTCGAATGATCCCGAAGAGATGGGATCGTGGTCGGAGCCGTTCATCGCGCCGGGGGAGATCGGTGGAGCTGTCCCGGACGGATGCAGGTACGTCCAGTACCGGTTCTGCATGACATCGGATCAACCGGGGATCCAGCCGGTGATGGAAGAGATATCTGACATGAAATCCCCTGGGTGTGTCCGGCCCGGAGGGCGAAGGCTCCTCCTGTACTTTCCCCAATCCCTCCCGCGGGTGCTTCAGGCAGATATCCATCGATACCCCGGGCATCGGGGCAGGGGAAGTGAGGATCCTGGACATCTGCGGCAGGGTGGTCAGCGCCGAGCCCGTGCAGTTCGAGGGGGCCGTCCTGACCAGGACGATCGAGACGGGACCTCCGGGGATCTATCTGCTCCGGATCTCGCTCCCCGACGGCAGCATCCTCAGCAGCAGGCTGGTGACACTGTGAACCGCATACTGCCTGCACTGATCGTCGCTCTGCTGTCGTCGGCGGTCGAGGGCCTGGAATGGGATCCTGCCGTTGCCGCACTCGTCGATGCGGTCGACGAGGAGCAGTTCAAGGCCGCTGTCCAGGATCTGGAGGACTTCGGAACCAGATTCTCCGAGGCGCCCGGGTACCTCGAGGCTTGCCAGCATGTCGAGGCCGTCCTGGAGTCGTATGGCTATGCCGCATATCTCCAGGAGTTCCAGCTGCAGGACTCGGATCCCCGCCTGTCCTGCTGGAACGTGATAGGCGAGTATCCGGGCCAGTTCGATCCGGAGCAGATCCTGATCGTCTGCGCACATCTCGACAGCGACTCCGATCTCCCTCTCGCCTATGCCCCCGGTGCGGATGACGATGCAAGCGGCTGCGCTGCCGTGCTCGAGGTTGCCAGGGTGCTGTCCCAGACGGGCTTCGAGAAGACGATCAGGTTCGTCTTCTACGGAGCCGAGGAGCTCGGGCATCAGGGCAGCGAGTACTACGCGCAGCAATGCCTCCAGGCCGGGGACCAGATCGTGGGTGTCATCGATCTCGACATGGTTCTCTATTCCCCGCTCTGGCTGGAGGACACGCTGCTGATAGGCGCCGATTCGAGCTTCTGCAACGGCCTTGCTGCGACTGTCGTGGATTGCGCCTCGAACTATGTCCCTGACATGGAGTTGCTCAAGGTGACCTACATGTGCGGCTCTTCCGATCATTCGTCGTTCACCGAGCTGGGATACCCTGCCGTCCTCCTCATCGAGAAGGAGACATCCATCTACATACACTCCTTCGAGGACGTCCTCCTCAACTACATGCCCTACTTCCCGTTCGGGACGAATGCCGTGAGGCTGGCCGCCGGCTCGGTCGCCACTCTGGCCGTACCCTTACCGCAAGGGATCGGGGATGGACAGCTCCCGCCCGATGGAGTGATCCACATCTCGCCATCGGAGAATCCCTTCGACGGGCCGGTGCTCCTGTCGGTATCGGGCGTGCCGGCGCCCGCCCTCTTCGAGATCTACGACACCAGCGGCAGGCTCGTCCGTCGAATCGCGACGGCCGAAGGGGGCTCGTGCTGCTGGGACGGAAGGGATTCCGGGGGCCGTGATGTGCCGGACGGCGCATACATCGTCAGGGTCCTGGCGGGAGGTCTCTCCGGGAGCTGCAGGATCGTGCGGCTGGACTGACCAATCGGCGTTCTTCTGGTTGACGGGAGGCCCGGCGGGTCCTATCTTCGCCGGGCCTCACGGTTCCCCGGTAGCTCAATCGGCAGAGCGGGTGGCTGTTAACCACTAGGTTCGAGGTTCAAGTCCTCGCCGGGGAGCCACGTCCTATCCACTGTCAACCAACAGATTATGCCGATGCTGCGCACTGCGATGAAACCCGATGTTCATTCACATTGACGCCGGTCTGTAACGTGGGCATCCTTGATAAGCGGATGGCATGAACTGCCTCCGCTTGGAGGCTGCCGTGAGGTTTGCCGCTGCCTGCCTGCTGATCGCATCTGCTGCGATCGCAACAACTCTCCATGTGCCGGCCGAGTATCCATCGATACAGGATGCGATCGACTCCGCCGTAGATGGCGATACCGTTCTCGTAGGCCCGGGCAGCTACCATGGCATCGATTTCCTTGGGAAGGGCATTGTTGTCACTAGTGAGCAGGGACCTGGCTGCACTTCGATCGGACGGGGTCCCCTCTATTCATCTTATGGAAATGTGCAGATCATGAATGGAGAGACCTCCAGTGCAGTCCTCGAGGGTTTTGAAATCTCCGATGGTGGCAGGGGTGTCTACATAGAAAACTGCTCACCCATCGTCAGAGGCAATGTCATCATAGATAACTCGGGAGCCATCTACGGCGCTGGCATCTACGTGTCAGGCCCGTCTCCGGTCATCGAGAACAACCTGATTCTGAACAACAACGCTATCGGTGGGTCCTACTCGGCCTTCGGAGGGGGCATCTTCTGCAACTACGGATCTGCTCAGATACACAACAACGTCATTGCGTGCAACGTGTCATTTTGTGGGGCCGGGGTGACATGTAGCGGAGGTGGTCATCCTGTCTTCACCAATGACACCATCGTCTACAACACGATCGTCGACCTGTGGGGCGGGGCGTTCCACCTGTACTACGATTCCGACACCTATGTCACAGTCCGCAACTGCATCCTCTGGGGCAACCTCTACGACGAGGCCACAGTAGAGGAAGGTACTTTGGATATCGCCTGGTCCGATATCGGAGGAGGCCAGGATTCGATCGACGTCTGGGGTGGAGGGCAGCTTGTATGGGGTGAAGGCAACATAGACGCCAATCCTCTGTTCTTCGCCGGCCCCATGAGCGACTACCACCTCGATACGGAGACGTCTCCCTGCATCGATGCCGGAGATCCATCCCCGGCGTACTACGATCCAGAGGACCCGGCCAATCCCGGCTATGCTCTCTGGCCTGCCCTTGGAACAGTACGTAACGACATGGGTGCGTACGGTGGCCAGGGAGCCTTCTACTGGGTAGGCGTAACCGAGGAGCCAGCCCCTCCAGTCGGAGATGCCACTCTTGCGTCCTTCCCGAATCCATTCTCGTCAATGACTGCGGTGATCTTCCAGCTTCCCGAGCCCGGCATTGCCGAGTTGCAGGTCTTCGATGCAGCAGGCAGGCTCGTCGAGACACTCGCCGACGGGGAGTTCGACACGGATCCTCAGGCAATAGTCTTCTATGCATCCGACCTTCCTTCCAGCGTCTACCTATGCCGGCTCCAGGCCGGGGCTTCATCTGCTACCGCAAGGGTCGTTCTGATCAGATAGCGCAACCCTGGCGCTGTTATCTGCTCGATCCTCGCAGTTTCCTCTCCGTCACCAGCCGGTGCTTCCAGTTATCGCCAGTCGCCAGGGCGTCCTTGATGACTTGCTCCGGCAACTCGAGCAGATCGAACCACTGGGTCACCCGTGTTCTCGACACCCCCAGCCTCCGGGCCAGCTCGGCACGGCTGATGCCCTCGGCCGCCATCCTGTCCCTAAGCTCGATCGCGTAGATCATGGGGTTGCGATAGGTCTTCCTGATCCCGGGTTCGTGGTGCCGGATAACGAGGCTGATCGGGATCCTCAGGACGGGCCCACGGAAAGTTCGCCTTGATAGCGATACGGGGAGCCACTTATCATCGACATAACTGCCACCTAGACATGCATATCCGGTGAACTCGTTCGTTTCCGGCCACCGGCCTGCGATCCGTCAGGCGCCTTACTTGAAATCCTCTTCTTCCGGCGCTATCTTGATATTGAGAAGGGGAGTGCCTGATGGACCAGCTCATCGTCAGAAACCGTTCTCGGATACTCGATCTTGCTCGCAAGCATCATGTCCGCCGGGTGCGGCTGTTCGGTTCCATGAGCAGGGATTCCGCCGGTCCCGATAGCGACGTCGACCTCATCGCCGATCTCGATGGGACAGGAACACTGTTCGACCTGGGCGCCTTTCTGCTCGACCTTCAGGATCTGCTCGGAAGGCCGGTGCAGGTACTGACCGAGAACTCCATGCATCCGGAGATCAGATCGCATGCTCTCCGGGAGGCGGTCATCCTTTGAAGGATCCGGGAGTGTTCATCAGACATGCGTTGGACTGCATCGAGCGTATATTGATCTATACGAGCAGCGGCAGGGACGAGTTCATGTCGTCCATGCTGATACAGGATGCCGTGATTCGGAATCTCCAGGTCATGTGCGAGTCTGTTTCCAGAGTCCCCGAGGATATCCGTTCTGGACACCCCGAGATAGAGTGGCGGGGCATCACGGGGCTTCGCAACATCCTGGTCCACGACTATCTCGGTGTCGATGTCGAACTGGTCTGGCAGGTCGTCGAAGCAGGCCTGCCTGCACTGAAGAACAGCCTGGAGGCTTTGTCGGCCTCCCTCTGATCCGCGATCCCTTCCGCAACGCATCCTGCTCATGAGCTTCCAGCTCCGCCGATATCCCGGGCGTAACCTCGAGCGCCAGGAAAGCTCAAGTCTTGTTCGCGAAGCGAGCCACTTCCCCCTAGAGTCGGTGTACTCCCACGCGGAAACAACTCGCGATCTCCGGTGGTGTTCGACCGCTCATTGACCTGCATGTGTTCCTGTATATTGCACATGCAAATACCTCCCTGTCTCAGCGAAGGAGGATTACATGAGAGCGTGGAATCTTTCAGCTGCTCTTCTGCTGATCTCCTCCATGGCGTTTTCCGAGACGATGCCCTCCCTGGGAACCGTGCTTTGCTCCGATGGTGCAATCATGGAGGGGGCTTCTGGGAGTTTCGATCCCACGTGATTCAGCATGGAATATGGTCCTGACGGAGAGCCGTTATTCGTAGAGGAGGAATCCTCACCCCTCGCACCAGTTCTCCCTCCTGTCGGGCAGGACCTGGATGGCACCTGGTACCCGCTGGGAACCGGTGTGGATGCGGTTGTCCGTGCCATCGAATACAGCGATTCTGGCGTTTTGTATGTGGGGGGAGACTTCCGCCGGGCCGGTGAGGCGGTAGTGGATGGAATGGCCAGTTGGAATGGCAGTTCGTGGTCTGGACTGGGCGGCATGGATGGCGTTGTCTGGGCTATCTCAGTGAACAGCTCTGAAGTGTATGTGGGGGGGTATTTACAGCAGGCCGGAGGGAATCCCGCCAACTATATCGCCCGTTGGGACGGCAGCAGCTGGTCAGCGCTGGGATACGGTGTGGACAATAATGGTGTCTGTACCATCGCCGTGAGCGGTTCGGACGTTTATGTGGGAGGGGGGTTCCACCAGGCCGGAGGGAACTTGGCCAACCACATCGCCCGCTGGGACGGCAGCAGCTGGTCAGCGCTGGGATACGGTGTGGACAATAATGGTGTCTGTACCATCGCCGTGAACGGCTCTGACGTGTATGCGGGGGGACGGTTCACCCAGGCCGGGGGCAATCCAGCCGATTACGTCGCCCGATGGGAACCCGACACGACAGGGATCGAACCGTTTCCGGAAATGGAATCGAGCGCGCTCCATGCTTCTCCCAACCCCAAGGCATCCGGGATCGAGCTCTCCTTCCGGAGCACCGGGCCTTCCCCTCTGAAACTCGATATCTTCGACGCCGCAGGGCACCTCGTGAGGACGCAGGAGCTGGGAACCCTGCCCATGGGCTCACAGGCCCACTACTGGGACGGCCTCGACGGGAACGGGAGTGCCCTGGCCCAGGGGGTGTACTTCCTGAGGCTCTCCAGTGCCGATCTCGAGGCTACCACGCGCCTGGTGCTGGTGAGGTAGGCGGTCCGGTCTATCGCTCCGGCCGGGCCGGGGACTGCAGGATGACTCCGAAGGGGAAGAAATACTCGTTGAATCCGGGAATATACGGTCCTGATCCTACGTAGTGATTGATCTCGGCCAGTACCCGTACCGTATCACCGGCGAACCCTACGGAGTATCCGAGCAGGTGGTCCTCGCTTTCTAGCAAGAGGTCAAGGCACAGAAGGGAGCCACCTTCCGGGAAGTATGACTCGAGCAGGGATCGTGCTCCCGGGAAGACCGTATCTATCGCACTGGGTGTGCTGATGAAGTACCAGCCTTCAGGAGAATACTCGCAGTATTCGATGTAAGGATCTGTCAGATATCCGTTGTCGATTACCCCGAGTACGGTTCCGGGCAGGATCGTCAACTTCTCCAGGGTTTGCTCCTCGTAGAGAGGCCCTTCGTCCTGGCCACAGCCTGCAAGCGACAAGGCGGTGCCAAGCGCGACAGCTCCGAGTTCGAGCCGGTCGGTCCTCATCATGACAACCCTCCCGGAGTAGCAGCAGGCCTCGATAACGAAACAATAGGATCTCGATGATGAACCCGCATTCCTGCCGCAAGCCCGTACCCATCCCGTCTCCCGGCTCCGTCGCGCAGATCACCGGATTGCGGCAGGCCTACCTGATCCTGGTTGGGGGCGCCGTGTCTTCATGATGTCGACGGTTCGTACTTGTAGATCCGACGGCCGGGCATTGCTGCATACACATTTGCATTGACGCAGCACAGGTCGATACCCATCCTATTGTCGTCGAACGAACGGAGGGTGGGGAGATGGCCGCTATCCTGCTCGGCGTAGTGCTCTGTGCAAGTTGTCCGACGCTGGACATCACGGCATCGGGCCTCGACTACTGGGTTGCATGGCGTACTTCCGACTGGGAACTCGAGGTTCGTGCATCCTCCGGTGCCGAGGTGGACATTCCAAATGCTTGCTCTTCTACGAGCCTGACCATAGTGGAAAGCACTCCCGGCGTTCCCGGGAATCTGATCGTTACGAGATCTGAATACTATGGAGATGACTCCTCGACGATCTACTCGCTCGATCCTGCCACGCTTGCCACGCTCGGCTCGGTACACGTTCCTTCCGCATCCATCTGTCCTCCTGCCAGGAATCACCCTTATTCAGTTGTCTTCCAGCTCGAAGCCCAGAGCGTCATCGACGGGGACACCGACTGCATTGTCTTTGCCGCCGTCAGAACCAATTACACGCTTTCCGACTGTGAAAACCTGACCGAGAACTACATCTGGCAGTGCGCTGCGATTCTGGACACCGAAGACTCCGGGCAGATGGTCTTCCGCGAACCGGCAGCGATCCAGATGATTGATTGTTCTCCCTTGATTCCCCCGGTACAGACGAGTTCCTCCTACTGGGTTTCCGGCTGGGTTCAGTTCAGCTACCTCCCCTTTGGTTCGGTCTTCAAAGCTCAGACGACCGGATATGGCGGATCCAGCGGCTCCGGAGAACTCGACAGCTACACCCTGGATGAATTCTGGAACGGCGGTCCTACTGATGCTACAGCCTTCTGCGCCGGTAGCTGCGCCGCCGGCGCCGTATTCATCTGGAAGAACTACGAGGGAGTGGATCAGTATTCGTTCATCTGCTCCACTGCGTCGCCGGTTCCCGACACGACCCTCGCCATGCCTCCCTGGCCGGACGGGCAGCCTCCGCTGTTCGCGGCCATGAGCGATGTCCGAAGTGATCCTGGGGCTCTCCTTGCCTGGTACGATGGAGATCATGTCTGGTGCAGGTACTTCGACGGGCAGTGGAATGACTGGTGCCATCTGCTGTCACCGGAGGAGCCTGTCGATATCGGTGCCGGGTTCCTCGGTGCGTGCAGCGCTCAGGATGGGTATTACGTGGCGTGGCTCGAGGATGGAAGCGCTGATCCAACCATCGTCTACGTCCCGAGATCGAGCGTGGTGGGGATCGAAGGCTCCAGTCCCGAATCGGGGGGTCTGCTGCTCCGACCCTCGTCGAATCCGTTCGTCTCGACGATCGCCGTCACCTGCGCCGGATCATCCATTCCGTCCGAACTGGAAGTGTTCGACCTCACCGGAAGGCTGGTCCGGAATCTCACTGAACGCCAGGGGTCGGTGTTTCTGTGGGATGGCAGGGATGGGTCGGGATCCGTCGTCCCGGCAGGCACCTACCTCGTGCGGGGCGCGGTCGACGGGGAGATCGCGGCCGTCAGGGTGGTGAAACTCTAGCTGACCCGGTCCGGATGCGCTGCTCCCATTCCGCCACACCGGGCCTGGCTGCGTTACCTCGGATTCAGGAAGGTCCGGCCCCACGACGCAAAAGCATCGTGCAGGCGGATATGCAACCTCGGCGACTCCTGTGCCGCATGCGATGCACTCTCCTGAGAACCCGTAACGTCAACGGAGGATGAGCACCTCCGCCGCTGCTGTCAGTCCGCCGGAATCCAGAGTGCAGACATAGATGCCGGAGGGGAGAGGTTCTCCGTCTCCGCCCGTGCCGTCCCATACGAGGCTGTGTCCACCACTCTCGAGGCTGCCTTCGAACGGAACCGCGACAACCCTGCCCGCACAGTCGTGGACCCTCATCGTCACCGATCCTGCGGTCGGGCACGAGAACCCGAAGGATGCAACGGACGTGAACGGGTTGGGGCTGACGGAAAGCCTGATGCGGTCAAGGCCGGCACTCCCCTGGATGCCTGTCTCCTGGAAGTCGTAGAAGGCGTTCAGGAACTCGTCCCAGGACGTGTCGTCGGCGAAATCCAGATCGAGGAGGGTGTAATAGTCCTGGTAGACCGACCGGTCCTCCGGGAACGAGATCGAGAGCCCGTGGCTCCTGCTCTGGCCCGAGCCGTGCACCTCGCAGGTCACGACCGGGAAGAAGGCCGAGAGGATCTCTCCTATCTTGCCGAGGACGAACGGGTCGGTTTCCACGGAGTAGTACATCACAAGAAAGTCTATCAGATCGACTTCGTTGAGATCCCCGGAATAGATGGAGCCCATCTCCCAGGTCGAGTTGCGGACAGTCTGGACACCGGCACCGAGTTCCTCGATATGGGCGGTCATGTATACGGCCAGTTCGTCGATGTGGGCGACGAGATCCTCCGTGGATGATGGATCCGTCGCGCTCATGGTCATGAACGACTCGTACTCGGGAGGCGCGTTGTCCAGGACGGCCTGGACTACGATCGACGCGATCTCCTCGTTGGAGAGGGGGTCCGGGCTGTTCAGCGCTTCACAGAGATCGACGATCGTATCGAACCAGTACTGATAGCCGCTGACGTTCTCGCTCCCGATGTAGACATCCACACAGTCGCGCAGCTCGTACACCGACTCGAGAGCGCCCATCAGACAGGGTGCGGTGAAGCAGAGGATGTCGAGCCCTCCGCTTTCGGAGATGGCCTGGTGGATCTCCTCCATGAAGAGCAGGTCGCCGCCGCTCGTCTCGTCGATGCACGCTCCCCACCAGCCGCCGCCGTGGTCGTACATCGTCATGATGTACCGGTCGGCCGGATAGTTCTGCTTTGCCCACTGTATGAAGTCTGAGAGGGTCGCCCCGTCGCCCATGTCGAGTTCGCCGAGCTTCAGTAGCATGACCGGTTCGTGCGAGGGATCGACGTACCACAGAGCGGCGGGGCCGTTCTCGACATCACGGAGTATGACCACGTCGAGACAGGGGGAGGAGGCCGCCTCGCTGCAGAAGTCGTCGAACGGGTCGAAGGCTCCATAGAAGTCGGCATCGTCGTAGAACATCAGGGTCCAGGCCTTCTCCCGGCCTGGATTCCCGGTGTCTCCGGGCAGCTGCGGGAAGCCTTCACCGTGCAGCAGCCCGGATTCGCCGAGGGACTCGGCCATTTCGAGCATCGCGCGGAGGCTCGCCGAATCGGGGAGCAGGCCGCTCTGCCCGCAGGGCTCGGACAGCGAGGAGAAGTGTGTCGGAACGGCACGGGCGGTTCCGCAGAGAAACAAGGCAGGCAGAAGAAGGAGCATCAGGCTGGGCGAGGCGCCGGCAGGGCCGTCGCTGCGCCCCCGGCCGCGTCTATCAGGTAATGGTGTATGCCCATGTGCTGCCGATGATGAATTCCTCGGGCTCATGGCAAGCCTCCTGTCCTGCGCTGATGCGCATTTTGGACATGACTCCCGGAACTCCCGGCGGAAAGAACATACCGACATGTCAAAGGCATGCACAGGAGTCGCGATCACCGTCTATGCATGCCGAACCTGTGAGAGTACCTGAACTGGAACCCCGCAGCCGTGAACATGGCCACTCGAGACTGCGTCAGAATGCCTCTGGAATACAGGCAAATTGCAGCAGATCGAGAAATTTTCGCCGGATCGCCTGTCATCCTCGACCTGCCGGACCCACTTCCGCAGCGTCCAGGGCGGACAACCCATCTTGCTGGACGGCGATTCAGGTCGGTGTGTCCGAAGGGATCAGCGGACTGAGTCCTGGAGCACGACACCGATGGGGAAGACTACCTCCTGGATTCCAGGCATGACGAGCCCATCGTGGTTCCTGATATCGACCGCCACCCTTACGGTATCTCCGGAGAAGCTGAGTCCGTAGTCCATGACTTCATCCTCGCAGAGAGCAGAAAAGTCGAGGACGAGAAGCGAACCGCCCTCGGGGAACAGGGAATCCAGAGGCGGGCCGGAATACTCATCCGGATAGTAGATGTGATGGAACACGGAGTCGAGCATCTCCGGGGATTCGACGAAGTAGAAGTGGTCAGGGGACGATGCGCAGGGTACGAGCAGGACGTCGAAGCTCGTCATGTATCCGTTGTCGAAGAGCTGCTGGACATTGCGGGGCAGGACGGTGGTGAACACCTCGGTCCGGTCTTCGTAACCATAGTCATCGTCGTTGCATCCGGAGAGCAATGCGGCGAGGATCGGGATGACATATCCAAGAGTCCGGTTCACGGTCATGCTCCACCACCTCCTGGGAATGTTGGATCACGATACGAACCCGGCGGCAGAAAGGCAATCCGGTCGACATCAAGACCGCTGCAACGAGCCCGCTTTTTGACTTTCGGTCCTGACTCGACCACTGCCGCTGCAGCGTCGCTATCCAGGGAGGCGTCGCCGGCTGGCATCTGCCGTGCAGTCGACCGGCTCTCCGTCCGGCAGACCTATATTGTCCATCGGAATTCAGGTGCTTCGGTTCGTGCCGGAGTGAACTGCTGCACGTCCGGAAGCTTGCAGGGCGGTTCGGAACCGATGGGATCGGAGTCCGGGATGAAGAACGACAGAAGATCAGGCTCTGGGGATGCCCGGTCCGGCGAAGGCGGAACGGAGGGCATTCTCGAGGAACTTCGGGGCATGGGCAGCGAGGAAGCCCGGGCAGGGATGTCGAGATACGGGATCAACACCGCTGATGCCTTCGGTGTCTCGGTCTATGAACTCCGCCGGATGGCGGCGCGCATCGGAACCGATCACGAACTAGCCCTCGCGCTCTGGGAGACTGGGAATCACGAAGCCCGGCTGCTGGCCTGCTTCGTCGACGATCCCGCCTCCGTGACCGCCTCGCAGATGGAGGCCTGGGCGGCGGGATTCGACTCGTGGGACGTCTGCGACCAGGCGACCACCAGCCTGTTCGACCTGACTCCGAATGCCTGGGGGAAGGCGGTGGAGTGGGCCGGACGGGACGAGGAATGGGTGAAGCGGGCGGGCTTCGCGATGATGGCAGGCCTTGCCGTGCATGACAAAAAGGCATCGGACGACGATTTCGTGACGCTCCTGGACCATATCGAGCGTGGCGCCTCCGACGACCGGAACTTCGTGAAGAAGGCCGTGAACTGGGCACTCCGGAACATCGGCAAGCGGAATGCCGCTCTCAACTCTGCCGCGATTGCGTGCGCCGGAAGGATCCTCGACACCGCGAACGCGAGGGCTGGCGGGGAGCGCGGCGGCGATGCCGGCGCGAGGGCCGCCCGCTGGGTGGCAACCGACGCACTGCGGGAACTCGCATCGGACAAGGTTCTGGAGAGGCTGCGGGGCCGACGCTGAGGGATCCCACTTGGGAGGACGAGAAAGCGATCGGCCTGACGGACCACAACATCTCAGCAGTCTGAAGGAAGCCGTAACCGTGCAGACTCCCTCTGCATCAACCTTGCGGATGATCAGGGTAGAATCCTGTAGAGGACCTCGCTCGCGAACAGCGACGGATGCATCCTGGCAAGGAATCCCGCCTTACCCTTCAACCCGATCACCTGAGGGCGTCCGAGACCCGTCCATTCGCACCAGACGCGGAAGTCGCGAGTCGACCAGTATCTGAGGTGCTCGCGCGGGTCGGAGATGTACGTGACTGGGAACCGTCCGGCGAGCAGCCTGAGGCGGTGTGCGATGTAGCCGAGGTTCGGCGTGGTGATGTAGAGCCCCTTGCGGAAGTGTCCGGACAGGGCGCCGGCCAGAGTCTCCGCATCGATCACGTGCTCGATGACCTCGAAGAGGATGATGTGGTCGTACTGCCCGTCCAGCGAGGCTCCATCCCTCGTCAGATCGGCGTGAACGGCGCTGAAGCCCTTCGATCTGACCTCATCGAGAGCCGTCTCCGATATGTCGAGCCCCGTGCCCCTGATGTTCCTGCTCTGCGCAAGGAACGAGAGCGTGTCTCCGGTGCCGCAGCCCACATCCAGAACCGTGTCGCCGTCGGAGATGAACGGCAGCACCCCGGCGGCCCTCCTGACGGCCGGCAGGGTGAGGACGCCCGTCTCGATCCTCTCCTTCCAGTAGTCCTCGTATCCCGTATCGAAGGCCTTGCCCGCGCGGGGCAGGGGCATGTCGCCGAAGACCTCCTGCATCATGCCGCGGCCCTTCTCTCCTGATCTCCTGCTCTCCGACATTACGCCGCTCCCGGATCGGGTGGAATCGGTTCGATTGACGCGCCGGACGAAGTATGGCAGAACATACTGGATCGGAGGTGAGGCGCATGTGCAGGTTGTTGTGCATTCTCGCCGCGTGCGGTCTCTGTGCCCGGGTCCACGCCTCCTACTTCATGGACGACTTCGAGGACAACGACATAAGCGACTGGATCCCGTCATGCGGGCCGACCGCATGGTATGCCGTCGGCGGGCAGGCCAGAGCGTCGACCGGCTACTCCTGCAGTGCGCTGCTCAGCCCGTGGACGCCCGAGTCGATGGATGTGCTCGTGTCGACATCGGGCACAGCCACCCACGTATTCGGCCTGGTGGCCAGGATGAGCGATCCCGACACCGGAATCTATGCATACGTATCCCCGGACTACGACGTGGCCCGCATCAGGCTTGTGAGCGCCGGCTCCACGTCCACGATCCTGAACTCGCTGTCGGCCGATTTTCCCGGCTATGTCGACTACGAGCTCAACCTGACATGCACGGGGAGCCAGCTCTACCTCGAGATCATCGTTCCGTCGACGATGCAGTACTGGCAGCTCGAGGCGGTCGATCCATCCCCGGTCAGCGGCATGTGCGGGCTAGCCACGGGAGACGAACTGCTCGCATCATGGAACTGGTTCAGCGCACAGACCCCGGGAGGAGTATCCGAGCCCGGGACTGGCCCGGTAGACGCTGTCGGGTTGTCGATCTCGCCGAACCCCGACGATGGGCCGTTCCTGATAAGCCTCGACGGCTGCGCCGGGATTCAGGGAGCCTTCCTGATAGAGGACCTGTCGGGCAGGATCGTCGCCGAGGTTCCTGCTGTCTGTTCGACGGATGAGAGCATCTCGGCGCTCTGGGACGGATGTTCGTCCGGCGGCAGGCCTGCTCCCGCGGGGATGTACCGGGTGATCTGCATCACATCGGAGGGGAATCTCGAAACCGGGAGCCTGGTCCTGCTTCGCTGACCCGGGGCTCGTCAGACGAGAGTCATCCTCCCTTGATGAGGGTCACTTGCCCTTCATGCCCTTCGACGATTCCAGGATGAACAGAAGGGCGATGAGCAGGGCCGCGAATCCTATGGCGGCCGACAAGATGAGGGCGAGCTTCCTTGACGATGCCGACCGCATGGGCAGAATCGACCTCGAGTGATCCTCGAGGTCAGGGTAGACCGTGCATCTGCCGCCCGGCGGGAACTGCGCCACGACAGCCAGGGCCCTTTCGTATGACATCGGGGTCTTCCACGGATCCAGGCCCCGGGCGTACTGGTCCCTGTACGGGCCGTTCAGCGTGGAGCCTGTGTAGTCGATCCCGTTGAACCTGTAGGTGTACTCGATCACGGGGATGAACGTCGAACCGCCGGTGTCGGCTTCTGCCTGCCTGGCCTCGCTCGATACTATGGTCCCCTCGGCCCTTCTCATGCTCTTCAGGAGCCTGACCGCCATCGGCACCCCGCCGATGAGGATCAGGAGCAGCACCGGGATGAATATCGAGAGCGATTCGAGAGAAGCCGAACCGGACATGTCTCACTCCTTGTCCGAAGAACCCCCTTGCGTGTGATGATGCCAGGACTGCCGGGCCCTGTCGAGCTCCCCGGACGAAGGCCCGCCCCGGGCAGCGGCATGCTGGCATAGAACAGCAGAACAACACGATGAAACAGGGCTTGCCTCGCATCGCCCGCAGAATGTTATAATCGATCTTCCCTTTTCAGGCAGGCATTCACCGAATCCAATCCAACATGGCGGTACGGAAAAGCTGATGAAACTCAGCGATTGTCTCGCATCAGACCACATCCTGACGGGACTGGAGGCCTCCTCGAGCGAAGAGGCCATAAGGTCCATGGTGACCAGGCTGTTCCCGAACGGAGCGGGTTCGAAGGCCGGGATCCCGTGTAAAACGATCCTGGACTCTCTTCTGGACAGGGAAAGGCAGCATACGACGGCCCTCGGCAAGGGAGTCGCCTGTCCCCACACAAGGATAGCGGGTTTCGAAGGATTCACGGTCGCCATCGGTATCTCCCGTGACGGCATCCCGTTCGAGAGCCACGACGGCGATCTCGTTCACATAGTGATCCTCCTGATCTCCTCCCTGTCCAAGCCTTACGTACAGCTCCGGGCCATGCGGGTGCTCATCCAGTTCCTGGAGAAGGACGACAACATCGATTTCATGAGGAATGCCTCTCCGCAGGAAATCTGGGAGGCCATCGACCGGTCGGGCCTGGAGATCTCAGACCAGGTATTCGCTCACGACCTGATGCGCAGGGTCAAGGTGACCGCCTCGCCCGGGATGTCTATAGGCGAAGCCGCCCACCTGATGCATTCCAACGACCTCTCGAACCTGCCTGTGATCGATGGGAATGGCGATTACAAGGGCTTCATATCCTCGGTACACCTGTTCCGAGTAGGCGTGCCTCAGTTCTTCCAGAACCTCAAGACGGTATCCTTCGTCCGCAACCTCGATCCCTTCGAGAAATACTTCGCATCCAGGCACACCATAAAGGTCAGCGACATCCAGGAATCAGGCGGGTCCATAGACAGGGACTCCACGCTGATCGAGGTGGTCTTCCAGATGGCGGTGAAGGGCTACTCCGAGATCTATGTCCTGGATGGCTCGAAACTGCTGGGTGTCATCGACAACTTCAGGCTCATCGACCGAGTCCTGACGCTCTAGGAGGGGCCTGATGCTTCCTGCGATACTGATCTTCGCGATCGTCTACCTCTTCATAGCGTCGGAGAAGATCCACAAGACGATCGCCGCGCTCGTCGGCGCAGGACTGATCCTCCTCTTCCACATAATGCCCTACCACGAAGCCGTGGCCTGCGTCGACCTGAACGTGATCTTCCTGCTCGTAGGAATGATGATCGAGGTGAACGTCCTAGCTCAGACGGGTTTCTTCGAATGGGTTGCCATCTCGATTGCGAGGCGCGCCGACGGGCGGCCGATCAGGATACTCATCATCCTGGTCGGCACGACGGCTCTTCTGTCCGCCTTCCTCGACAACGTGACGACCGTGATCCTCGTCATCCCGGTGACGATCCTCGTGACGAAGATCCTCGAAGTCGATGCGGTACCGTTCCTTATCCTCGAGGCTATCGCGTCGAACATCGGCGGAACAGCGACCCTCATCGGCGACCCTCCGAACGTGATCATCGGATCGGCGGCAGGGCTCACATTCCTGGATTTCCTGATCCACCTCACTCCCGCCACTACCCTGATAATGGTGGTGTTCCTCACGGTGCTCTACTTCAGGAACCGGAGCAGATTCTCAGTCGAGGAGCACATCAGGCTGAGGATACGCGAGGCCATACCACACCTGGCGATAGTGGACAGCCGTATGATGGTCAGGACTCTCTCCGTTGTCTGCCTCACCATGATAGGCTTCCTGCTGCACGGAGTCCTCGGCATAGAGGCGGGGGTCATCGCCTTGGTCGGAGCCATGATAGTCCTGCTCGTGAACAGGGTGGATGTCGAGGGATTCTTCAAGGAAGTCGAATGGGGTGTGCTGTTCTTCTTCATAGGGCTCTTCATCCTGGTGGGTGCGCTGGAACACACCGGAGTTATCGAGTTCCTCGCTCAGCAGCTCATCAGCCTGTCCGGCGACAACCTCTTCTATGCCTGCATGCTCCTGCTCTGGGGCAGCGCGCTGGCTTCGTCGATACTGGACAACATCCCGATCGTCATGGCGCTGATACCGATGGTCGAGGTAATGATCTCGCACTATGGAACAGCGATGGGTCTCGCGGATGCAGCCGCGATACGGAATACAGTTGCGATGCCGCTCTGGTGGTCGCTTGCGCTGGGGGCCTGTCTGGGCGGCAACGGGACGCTGATCGGAGCTTCGGCGAATGTGGTGACCGCGAGGATCGGCGAGGGTAACGACACTCCGATTTCGTTCATGCGCTTCACGAAGACGGGGTTCCCGTACATGCTCCTGACCGTCGTTGTCGCAACCCTCTACATCTGGCTCCGCTACTTCCTCTAGCCCGGTCGATCCCTGGTTTCAGATGCTTCAGATGCAGCCATAACTTCAACTGTTGCATGTTGATAGCGTCAATTCCGGTATCTGCTCTTGCATTATATCCCGCAATGGATAAAACTCCTGTGTATGAGAGTCGGATCGCGGCTGGATCATCCTGGTTCGTTGCACCATGTGATGGGGCATGGTGCGGGGGACGAGTATGTGCTTGGAACCGATGCGGACAAGGGAAGCTTCCTTGCTCGTATGGATTTCCTCGGTCCATCGATGGATTTCAGGGTCTACGCATGGGCCCTGATGCCCAATCATTACCATCTCCTCATCGAGGTCGGGTCACACAAGCTTCATGAGATCATGCACCGTCTTCTCGGTGGGTTCAGTAAATCCTACAACCGGCGGCATGGTCACAGGGGGCATGTCTTCATGTCACGCTTCAAGTCGATCCTTGTGTGTAGAGACGAATACCTTTATGAACTCATCAGATACATCAACCTGAACCCTTTGAGGGCCGGATTGGTGGATAGCATCTCGAATCTTGCCGACTACCCCTGGACCAGCCACAGGGCGATGATCCATGGTGCCGAGCATCTCTGGCATGACGTGAATGCCGTCCTGGGAGCCTTCGGGATGGATGATGACATATCCAGGGGTGCATACCTCTCTTATCTGTCATCAGGAATCGCGGACGGAGAATCGGATCTGCTGGAATCGGGCAACCTCAGAATCGGCAGGAGCGGAGTGGTTGTCGAGAAGGGTTCTCGTTCGGATCAGCGCCGTTATGATTACGTCGGGACGGTTCTGGGAAGCAGGGAATTCGCTGTCGAATCAGCACTCATTCTCGATGATCGAAGAAGGCAGACCAGGAGCAGAGGCCATGAGCACGAGGAAGTAGAGGCCATCATCGAACGAGTCTGCGAGCTGTACGGTATCGACTGCAATCGGTTGAAAGGACGGTCCAAGGGGGGATCCGTAAGTACAGCCAGGATAACTGCTGCCCGGCTTCTGTTCGAAGCAGGTATATCCAAGGCAGACATCTCGCGGAAATTGAATCTTGCGCCATCATCGATCACCAGACTCCTCGGTGTGGATCAATGATTGCAGGATAACGTCTCTAGTAGTGCCTGACAATCCTATAAATGTGCTATCATGATATCGCGCTTGACTGTCATCTGCAAGCAGGGCAACAAGAAATGAATGCATCTGAAGCATCTGAAACCAGGGATCGACCGTGAGGGTGGCGGTGAATGCGGCGGTGATGGCACATCCCCTCACCGGGGTTGCACGCTACGCTTTCGAGCTCGGGCGCGCTCTCTCAGGCCTCGGGCACGAGGTCGAGTACTGGACGTGGAACCGCTTCCGCTCGAGCCTCCGCGAACGGCTCGGGCCAGGCCCCGTGGTCAGGACATTCCCGCACATCCACGGGATCGGCCCGGCGGTCATGCCCTGGCTCACGAGCATGACCGCCCGCATCGACGTGCATCATTTCCCGAACGGCGACCTGCTCCCCAGCCGCGCCCCCCGGACGGCCATGATCCACGACATGGCGCCCTTCCTCTTCGATGGCATCCTCGACCCCGGCATGAGCGACTTCTACCGCCGGAGGACCGCCCGGGTGGTGAGGGAGTGCGCCGCGATCACCGTCAACTCGATGACCACGCTCGACCATCTCCTCGAGGTGTTCCCCGAGGCGCGAAGCCGCTGCCACCCGACTCCTCTGGGATGCGACCACGAGCTCGTCCCGCCCGGGGGGCCCGACGACCTGCCTCCTGGCGTCATCCCCGGCTATCTGCTGAGCGTGGGCACCGTGGAACCCAGGAAGGATTATGCGACGGCCATCCGGGCATCGAAGCTGCTGTCGGAGAGGTTCGGCGCCTCCTCGTTCCCGGGTCTGGTGATCGCAGGGGGAGACGGTTACCGCGCACAGGAGACCAGGGCACTCGTGCATGAACTCGGTATGGGCGGCATGGTGCACTTCACGGGATATGTCGGAGAAGACGCCCTCTCCACCCTGTACGCCCATGCCTCGGCATACATCCACTCCTCCCTCCACGAGGGCTTCGGCCTCACTGTCGCCGAGGCCATCCGGCAGGGCCTGCCGGTCGCGGCTGCCAGGAACAGCGCGATAGTCGAGCTGTTCGACGGGCTGTTCGTCGGTTTCGAGACTGGTTCCGCCGAATCGGCGGCCGAGGCCGCGGCAGTTGCTCTCGCCATGGGCCGTGGTTCCACACCGGTCGATCGAGAGTGTCATGCCATGAAGGTCCTGACCTGGGAGAACTGCGCCAGGCTCACCGAAGGCGCTTTCCGCGAGATCACCGGAGGCACCGGGGCATGAGATTCCTCGTGTCCTCCTGGTTCATCCGCCCGGGCGTCTCGGGGGGATGGACGACAGTCGCCGACCTGCTGCTCCCGGCCCACGGGATGGCCTTCATCGGGGCATCCGTGCCCGCCGGGATGCGGTCGTGCGAGGGAGTGCAGGTCAAGGGCCTGTCGGCCGGAGCACGGATGATCCGCAGATGGCCGGCGCTCAACAGGGTCAAGGAATCCCTCCAGAGGAAGGCCCATGCCCGCGAGACGAGGGGTGCATTCGCCGCCTGGGGGGCCGACATCGTGCTGTGCACGGACGAGAGGGCCGCGCTGGGAGCCTCCGACGCAGGCCTCCCGTACGCCATCCGGTATCACTCCAGACCCGGCCTGCTGCCTTCGGGCACCCGCGACAGTCTTGCAGCCTCGGCCCTGTTCGTGACCGGAGCCCAGCCCGGATTCCCCGGAGCGATCCACCTGCCACACTCCATCGATCTCGACAGGTTCACGTATGCCGAGCCCCCGGACGCCGAAGCCGCTCTCCTGACGACGAGCCTCGTGGAGGCCGAGCGGCCCGACATCTTCGTGGAAGGCGTCTCGATGTCGGGATTGAGGGGGACCGTGGCGGGTGACGGGCCTCTTCGCGACGAGATCTCGGAGATGTGCAGGAGGACGGGCGGAAGGGTGCGGCTGATCCCCCCGGTCCCCAGACTGGAGCTCCCCGGCCTTCTGTCCGGCCACCAGATCGGAGTCGCATGCCTCGAGGAGGGCTGGCACACCACCTACCAGATGAAGGTTGCAGAGTACCAGGCCGCCGGCCTCTTCCCGGCGGTCCAGCCCTGGTCCGAGCTCGCCATGACCGCCCCCGGGCTCACGAGGACCTTCCGCACCCCCGCCGAGCTGGCCATGCTGCTCGACGACCTGGCCGGGGACTGGGCCTCGACCCTCGAGGTGAGGCGACGGAACCGCGAGTACGCATACGCCCGCCATCACGTCAGGGACGCGAGGAGGCTGTTCGAGGAGATCCTGGCCTCGCTACCCCGATGACCGGGCGCGCCTGAGGCGGCCTGCGGCGAGCCTCGCCGGGGCGGCCCCCAGCAGGAGGCAGACAAGACAGTAGACACCCGCCGACAGGGTGGTGACCAGGGTCAGGTTGGCAGCCCTGTGAGCGAAATCGGCATCCAGGCCGACCGGGAGCGCCGTGCTCAGCAGGAGCCCCGCCGGAACCATGGCGGCAACCGCGGCCAGGAGCCTGGCATGCTCGATCAGCACCGGCCGGAACGAGATCTCCGGCGACTTCCTCCTGAAGAAGTGAACCAGCAGGATGGTCTTCGCGGTAGAGGTCAGGGTGGATGACAGCGCCAGCCCCGCTATCCCCATGGATTCCATCAGGATCACGTTCAGCAGCACGTTCGCGGCCATGCCCCAGATGCCTATCAGCACGGGCGTCCCGGTGTCCTTCATCGCGTAGAAGCCCCTGGAGACCACAGCCCCGAATCCGAACTGGGCCAGCCACGGGGCGTAGAACGCCAGCGCCCTCCCCACCAGCTCCGCGCTCTCCCTGTCGAAGCTTCCCCGCATGAACAGGACCGAGACCGCAGGCGTGGCGAACATCGACAGCAGGGCCGCCGCAGGCAGCATGAGGAACGAAGTCCAGTTCAGCAGGGAACGGAGCTCCTCCCCGAATGCAGGCATGTCTTTCCTCGCCGACTTCTCCGATAGTCCCACGTCGGCAAGCGCGGACATGGGCAGGAAGAGCACGGCCAGAGCCATGTCCCTGATCCTGGCGGCGTAGTCCATCGCCGTGACGGAGCTCTCTGCCAGCACCGACGCGAGCGCCCTGTCCGCCATGGGGCCGAGGAAGCCAAGTACGGCCCCGGTCATGACGGGGGCGGAAAGGCGGAGGAGGCGTGAAAAGTCGGCATCCCGAGGGTCGGGCTCGAACCGCGGGACATGCCCCGATCCGACCGCAAAGGCGGCGGAGACAGCGAATCCCGCCACCGATCCGGCCAGGCCCGATACCGGCAGGACCATGATCCCCAGCCTCGCGTGGAAGAGGGCGACCGTCGCGAACGATACGGCGATGTTCGCGACGCTGACCGCGCTAACGACACCAAACCGCCGCTGGGCGCTCAGGAGCCCTGTGAGGATCCCGGTGGATGCCACGAGTACCAGCATGGGCAGCATGATCCTCAGCATGCCTGCGGAGAGGTCGAGATTCCCTGCCCCGAGCCCGGGTCCCGCTATCGTGACCAGACCCCTGCTGCCTCCGAGCAGGGCGAGTATCAGCAGGCCTCCGGAAATACCGATCCAGCAGAGGATCCGGTTCACCAGGCCGGCGGCGGCCGCCCGGCCCTTTCTGTACAGGACCTCGGTGTAGACAGGGACGAAGCTCGAGCCGAAGGCGTGTGCTATCACCTGCTGGGCGAGGATCGGGAACACGAGGGCGACGGCGTAGGCGTCCGTCATGCCGCTGGTGCCGAAGACGCGCGCTATCTCGGCCTGCCTCAGGTACGTGAGAAGGGCCGTCAGCACGTTTCCGGCCGACATGAGCGAGAATCCCGAAAGCCTGCCCCTGGCCCCGATCAGGCCCGAAAGGAACGACACGGCCGTCCTCCGACGAAACGGCGGCATGGAGCGCCGCCCGGGCGATAGTACGTACGAATGCGGTGCATGTCGATCCCCGGAGCGCCGGCGCGCCCGCATGTGCGGCGCCCATCCGAGATAGACCCCGGCATCCCGTTCTGCAATAATCGAACCTGTATGCTTACCGGACTCCAACCACTCGCGGGACGGTGCAGCATGGGCACGAGCAGGAGGACCGGCGGAACGGCGGATGGGGATTCTCCGGCCCGGGCGGAGTTCTCCACGAATCCGGGTGCCGCGGAGAGCGAATCCGAAAGGCTCCTGGAAGGCCTCTTCTCAACCCTTGACGACGGCGTGACGATCCTCGACAGGGATCTCAGGGTCACCGGACTCAACGAAACGATCAGGAGATGGTTCGGGCTCACCGACGAAGCCCTGGGGAAGCCCTGCCGCGAAGTATTCCGGGTTCATCCTGAGGCCTGCAGGGACTGCCCCTCACGGAAGGCCATCGAAACCGGTCTCATGCAGTCCGGGGTCTTCCAGGAGTCCTTCCCCGGCTGTCCTCCGGGTTCCTGGATCGAGGTCACCTGCCATCCCCTCAGGGACGACCGGACGGGCGAGATCACGGGCGTCGTCGAACACTCGCGCGACATCACCGGCAGGCTGAAGAACGGGGACAGCATCCTGAGCAACGAGCAGTTCTCGAACGCCATCATCTCCGAATCCCCCATCGGCATATCGGTTCGCAGCCGCACGGGCAGGCTCCTCTCATGCAACCGCGCGTGGCAGAACATCTGGGGGATGTCGCGCGAGGAGGTCCAGAAGGATTTCGAGACCGAGAGGGAGGCCCTCACCCTCGACGACAAGGACAGCTATCTAGGCGAATGGACCTCCGAGCTGAGGAGGATCTACGAGAAGGGCGGCTCGCTCCACATCCCCGACATGAGGACCAACAGGAGCAGGCCCGGCTCGGCTTCATGGGTGTCGCAGCACTTCTATGCGATCCTCGGCGAGAACGGAAGCGTCGACAAGGTCGTGATCCTCACCGAGGACGTGAGCGAGCGGAAGGCGGCCGAGGCATCGTTGAAGGAGAGCGAGGGCCGGTACAGGACGCTCGCCGAGTCCTCCAACGACCTGATCTTCGTGATCGACAAGGAAGACATCGTGCGATACGTCAATGGAGCGGCGGCCAGAGCGCTCGGAAGTCGTCCGGATGAAATCATCGGCAGGAAAAGGGAGGAGTTCTTCTCTATAGGCATCTCCTCGCAGCAGCAGGCATCCCTGAGGGGAGTCCTGTCCCAGGGCAGACCCGCATACTTCGAGGGCGAGACGGGATTCCCGACCGGCATGCGCTGGATCGGCACCTGGCTCACGCCGCTCGAGGACTCGGGCGGGGGAGTGCCTGGAATCCTCGGAGTTTCGAGGGACATCAGCGAGAGGGTGGAATCCGAGAGGCGGGAGGCCAGCCTCCGTGAGCAGCTCAACCTCTCCCAGCGCATGGAGTCGGTGGGCCGCCTGGCGGGAGGGGTCGCGCACGACTTCAACAACCTGCTCACGGTCATCCTCGGCCACGTAGAGCTGGCCCTCGAGAGCTCCCCCCCGGGCCCGCACCCCATCCGCTCCTCCCTTGTCGAGATACGGAAGGCCGGCGAGAGGGCGAGGGACCTGACATGGCAGCTCCTTGCCTTCGGCCGCAGGCAGGTCCTCGTCATGAAGGAGGTCGACCTCAACGAGGTCATCCGCGGTTTCTCGAGCATCATGACGAGGCTGATAGGCGAGGATGTGAGGATAGAGACGGATCTCGACCCGTCCATCGGGAGCGTGATGGCGGATCCCGGCCAGATCGAGCAGGTGATAATGAATCTGGCCGTGAATGCGAGGGATGCGATGCCCTATGGCGGTACGATCGGCATCTCCACGCGCCGCTCCGCCGGGAGCGGAAACGGCGACCGCTTCATCGAGCTGTCGATATCCGACACCGGCACCGGGATGGACGAGGAGACACTCGCCCATCTCTTCGAGCCCTTCTTCACCACGAAGGAGACGGGCAAGGGCACCGGTCTGGGCCTTTCCACGGTCTACGGGATCGTGAACCAGCATGGCGGCCAGATCAGGGTGGAAAGCCGGCCCGGTGAAGGGGCCATGTTCACGGTTTCACTCCCCGAAACGGCCGGGAAGGGCGGCGATGTCTCCGGAGCTCCCGAGCCCGCCGGCGATGTGGCCGGGACCGCCCCCGTCGTGATGGTGGTCGAGGACGACCGGGCCGTACGGGGGCTTGTCTGCGGGCTCCTGAGGCATGCCGGATACAGGGTGATCGAGGTGGAGGATCCCCTGCGGGCCGCGGTCGAGGTTTCGGCCGCCGGCAGGGTCGACCTTCTGGTCACTGACATGGTGATGCCCGGCATGAACGGTGAGGCGGTCGCGGATGCGGTCTGCCGGATCGATCCGTCGATCAGGATACTCTTCATCTCCGGGTACCCGGGGGAGCTGGCCCAGGAAGCCGGCAGGGGCAGGAGCGCGGGTTTCCTTCAGAAGCCCTTCTCTGCCGCGAAGCTCTTCGAAGCGGTCAAGAAGGCTCTGATCGAAGACGAGCCGGCCATGTCCCCGGCGCCCGGGTCATGATCGGGCCGCGGATCACGGAACGCAGGCAGGACTCGGAAAGAACCGTCTGGAGGATCGGATGGACATCGTCAGACTGATAGTGATCCTGGCACCGGCGTTGATGCTGGCCCTGCTCGCGGGGGCCTGGCTTCTGATGCGCAGGACCATGCGGACCCGCATCGAGATGGACTCGCAGCTAAAGAAGGACTCCGAGATAAGCGAGTGGCTCGTCATATTCGGCTGGACCAGCAAGATCATCTATGCTCCGACGGTCATCCTCTCGCTGCTCTTCTTCGGTCTCTCCTTCGTCCCCGGAATCCACCTGGGCACTCTCGGCGCGGTGTGGCTCGCCGTGTTCCTCTTCAACTTCATCATCGAGGAATACGAAGTGGGCATGAAGGAACTCCTGATATTCCTCCTCGCCGGAGCGGCGCTGTTCGTATGGCTCTATCTCGTCGGAGTGCTTTCCGATATCGTCACCACGCTCGGCGAGGTCGACGCCAGGATGAACGGCTTCGCCTACCTGGCCTTCGCCCTGATCTTCCTGTTCGCCATCGGGGTGTCGTGGGTGAGGGGCCTCTTCAACTACGTAGCCATCACGCCCAACTACATCAACGTACAGAGGGGGCCCACCGAGAGCGGACAGCAGATCTCGCGGGAGGACTACAGCACCATCATAGACACCGGCGACCTCCTGGAGAGGATGCTCGGCTTCGGCAAGATCATCATCAGCTTCAGGGATGCCCACAGGCAGCCCATCTCCTTGCTCGTGTGGGGCATCGGCAGGAAGTCGCGCAGGCTCGAGAGCATCAGGGGCACGATCACGATAGAGGGGCGGCGGCGGGAGGATATGCCCGTACCGCCCGTCCAGTGACTTTGACTAGGCATCACCGGCGATCGGAGGGATCGGCGCATGTCTGACATCTCGTTCCGGAAGAGACTCAGGTACTGGTTCGACAACACGACCTCGCGGGGCACCGGGGCGATGATCGTCATGCTCTTCGCCGCCACGCTCGTCCTTGTCACCCTCGTTGCCGCGTTCGTCACCTCGACGGGCGTGGATCCCGATCAGAGAGGGTTCCCGGGAGTCGCCTGGGCGGGCCTGATGAGGACGCTGGATGCCGGGACCATGGGCGGGGACGAGGGCGGACCCGCGTTCCTCCTCTCCATGCTCACCGTCACGATAGGCGGGATCTTCATCGTAGGCACCCTGATCGGCATCATCACGAACGGGATCGACGCCAAGCTCGAGCAGATCAGGAAGGGCAGATCCTTCGTGGCCGAATCCGACCATACCATCATCCTGGGATGGTCGTCCCAGATCTTCACGGTGATCACCGAACTCGTCGAGGCCAACGCGAGCCTGAAGCACGCCTGCGTCGCCGTCCTCGCCGAGAGGGACAAGGTGGAGATGGAGGACGAGATCCGGTCCAGGATCACGGACACGAAGACGACGCGCATTGTCTGCAGGACGGGCTGCCCGATAGAGCTGGTAGACCTCGAGATAGTCAACCACAGGGACGCCCGGGCCATCATCATACTGCCGCCCGAGGGCGAGAATCCAGATTCCTGCGTCATCAAGAGCGTGCTGGCGCTGGTGAACAACCCCGCCAGGCGGAAGGAGCCCTACCACATCGTGGGCGTCCTCCGCGATCCCGACAACCTCACGGTTGCCGAGATGGTCGGCGGGGACGAGGTCCAGCTCATTCTCGCGGGAGACATGATCGCGAGGATCTCTGCACAGACATGCCGGCAGTCGGGCCTGTCCGTCGTCTACACGGAACTGCTCGACTTCGGAGGGGACGAGATCTACTTCAAGTCCGAGCCGGCGCTGACGGGGCGGACCTACAGAGAGGCTCTCCACGCCTACGAGGATTCCTGCCTCATCGGCCTGAGGAATCCCGACGGATCGGTGCGCCTCAACCCGCCGATGGACTCGCGGATCACGGACGGTTCGATGGTGGTGGTCATCTCGGAGGACGACGACACGATAAGGCTCTCCGGCAGGCCGGCCCCGGCTGTCGACAGCAGCTCTGTCTCCACAGAGCCCAGGCCTCACGGCGGACCCGAACGGACCCTGATACTGGGCTGGAACCAGAGGGTGCCGATCGTCGCACGGGAACTGGACGGATACGTCAACCCCGGTTCGGAACTGAGCATCGTGGTCGATCCGGAGTTCGAGCTCGACGAATCCCAGGTTCTCGGGAGGGAGTACCGCAACTCGAAGGTCACACTTTCGAGGGGCGACACCACCGACAGGGCCCTGCTCGACTCCCTCGACCTGGCCTCCTTCGACCACGTGATCATACAGAGCTACTCCGACGCTCTCGATCCTCAGCAGGCCGACGCCAGGACCCTGATCTCCCTGCTCCACCTGCGCAACATCCGCGAGCGGTCCGGATACTCCTTCTCGATCGTAAGCGAGATGCTCGACGACAGGAACAGGGAGCTCGCCGAGGTCACCCATGCGGACGACTTCATCGTGAGCGACAAGCTCATAAGCCTGATGCTGGCCCAGGTCGCCGAGAACCGTGAGCTGAAGGCGGTCTTCCGCGACCTGTTCGATCCCGACGGTTCGGAGGTCTACATCAGGCCGGCGTCCATGTACGTGAAGACGGGGGTGGCGATGGACTTCCACACCGTCGTGGAGGCCGCCGCCCTCAGGGGCGAGACCGCCATCGGCTACAGGCTGATGTCCGAGGTCGACAAGCCGCAGGGCGGCATAGTGGTGAACCCAGACAAGTCCGGTGCCGTCACCTTCACCGGACGGGACAGGATAATCGTCCTGGCCGAGGACTGAGAGGAGCGGGATCACCGGCATGCCGGAACCAGGAAGGAGCCCCTGGGAGGTGCCTGGCGGACCGGGAGCGATCCCCGGACTGGCAGGAGCGCTGCTCGATCTGACCCGGGAGGGGATCCTCGCCGTCGACGGCGGCGGAGCCATCCGGTTCATCAACGCCGCAGCCGCATCCCTGGCGGGCACCACGCCGGGCGAAGCCCTGGGCAGACAGGCATCCGACGTGGTCCTCCTCATGGACGACGACACGGGGGAGGACATCCCGCTCCCCGCCCCTCCTCCGCCTGACGGGCCGCCGGCCCCGAGAGGGAGGACATGCTCGGTCATCGCCAGGTCGGGGGCCGCGAGGCGCATATCGGTGACGGCCTCGCACCTCGCGGTTCCGGGCGAGCCGGAGGGCTGGACCTGCTACGGCATGATCGACGAGACCTGGCGCCGCGTCGCCGAGGACTCCCTCAGGAACAGCAACAGGCTGTTCAACAGCATAGTAGAGAACAGCTTCGACGCCATCTACATCCTGCGGGGCAGGAGGTACGAGTACGTCAACTCGAGCTTCTGCTCGATCACCGGCTACTCGTACGGAGAGCTCACCGCGCCGGACTTCGACTACAACGTGCTGATCGTCCCCGAGAAGCGGGAGTTCATGGAGGGGAGGTTCGGCGCCAGAGCCGGCGGGATCGCGATCGATCCGCACTACATGATCGGCGTGAGGCGCAAGGACGGCGGCACGGTCGAGGTGGAGGTCGTCACCGTCCCCATAGGCAGGCCCGGCGAGGTGCTCGTCCTGGGCATAATGAGGGACGTCACGGAGCGCGTCAGGGCCCAGAGCGAGGCCAAGGGCTCGGTCGAGCTGATGGAGGGGATCCTCTCCGCCATGGAGGATACGGTCTTCAGGTTCGACGCCGGGGGACGCTTCCTGTTCGTGAACTCACCGCGGATCGAGCTCCTCATGCCCCCGGCCCGCTTCATCGGCAGGCACTACTCCGAGATCCTGCCGCCCCAGGTGACCGAGCTGATGAATCAGGCCATGGGGATACTCCGCGAGGGCGGGACCACCGAGTTCGAGTACACCCTGAGCCTGTCCGGGGGGGCGAAGTTCTACTCCACGAGGCTGTCTCCCGTGATGCACGGCGGCAGGTTCACCGGCGTCGTCTCCACGGTGCGCGACGTTACCGACATCAAGAAGGCGGAATTCGACCAGAAGGCCCTCGAAGAGCAGCTCCAGAGGACCCAGCTCTACGAGAGCCTCGGCATGCTCGCAGGCGGCATCGCACACGACTTCAACAACATCCTCATGGCGATCATCGGGAACACGGACACCGTGATGGAGCAGATCGACGGGCCCGAGTCGGCGCGCCGGCTCCTCGCCGAAGTGGAATCCTCCTCCAGGAAGGCTTCGGACCTCTGCCGCCAGATGCTCACCTACGCCGGAAGAGGCGGTTCGAGCAAGGTGAGCCTCGATCTCAACACCCTGATCCTGGAGATGAAGGACCTGCTCTCGGTCAGCAGGCCGGACGGCGTTTCGCTCGAGTTCGTGATGGGCGACGGGCTGCCCCTGGTGGAGGCCGACCCGACCCAGATCGGGCAGATCGTGTTGAACCTGGTCAAGAACGCCTTCGAGGCCCTGCCCGGCTCCGGCGGATCCGTCGCGGTACGGACCGGTGCGGCGATGTTCGACGAGAGCTCCCTGAGGGGCTTCTTCCTGCCGGCCATGCTTCGCTCGGGCGAGTACGCCTACATCGAGGTGTCGGACGACGGATCGGGCCTCGATGCGGGGCAGAAGGAGAAGCTCTTCAACCCCTTCTATTCGACCCGCGGGCCCGGGAGGGGGCTGGGGCTTGCGGCGGTGCTGGGCATCTCGCGCGGACACGGTGGATCCGTGCGCGTCTTCAGCGAGAAGGGGCAGGGCACCACCGTCCAGGTGCTGCTCCCGTCCCTTCGCCCCCAGGGTTCGTCACCCGCCGTAGATGTTCCGGTCAGGCGCGGAGAGAGGGCTCCGAACGGCTGCGTACTGGTGGTCGACGACGAGGAGATCGTGAGGAACGTGCTCGAGAGGATGCTCGTCAAGATAGGCTACACCGTCACTGCCGCCTCTTCAGGGCTCGAGGCCGTCAACATCTTCAGGAGGACGAAGGGCGGGTTCGATGCGGTGATACTCGATCTGGCGATGCCGGGGATGGACGGTCCCGAAGTCCTCGAGTTCCTGCGAGGCATGGATCCGGCCGTCAGGGTGATAATCGCAAGCGGCTACAGCAGGCTCCAGGTCGAGGAGAGGATGGGGTCGCGGACGCCCGACGGCATCATGCAGAAGCCGTTCCGCCTCGACGGCCTCCTGTCGATCCTGGGTCCCGCCCCCGGCCGGCCAGGGGCCTGACCCGGCCCCTTCCCATCAGCAGCAGCCCTCCGACTACGACAACGGCAGCAGCGGCGTGCCCCCACAGGGGCAGCCCGACGGGCTCGACCGCCTGCCTGGCCGCGAGCAGCGCGGCGGCATTCGAGGCTGCATGCCAGACCATGCCGGTGAAGAGCGAACCCGACCTGAGCACCGCCAGGCCCGCCAGGAACCCGATGAAGGCCGTGGGCACTATCCGGAAATAGAGGAAGTGGAACATCCCGAAGACCAGGGCCGAGGCGACGAGCGCGCCGTGAGGCCCCCACCCCCTTCGCTCCGCGAGCGAACCCATCAGGACGCCCCTGAAGACGAACTCCTCCACGATGCCGGGGATCAGGCAGAAGAGCAGGATCATCCCGGCCAGATCCGTCGAACCGGTCGTCATCGTGTCGCCGAAGTCGTGGAGCACGCGCTCTCCGGCAGGCAGCAGGAGCGAGGCCAGCCTGTACAGGTCCGACGAGAGGATCACCCCGCCTGCGGCACAGGGCAGCGCCAGGAGAGGGGCGAGCAGCCCCGGCGACCTCAGCCTGAGGACGGTCCGGGAGGGAAGCCTGTACCTGATCGCGAGATAGACGGCCGGAGCCAGGAGGATCAGGAACTGGCCGACCAGCAGGGATGTCCGGACGTCGTAGAGCCTCTCCATCTGCATGGATGTTATGACGTTGACGGCCCAGATCACGCCGTAGACCTGGAAGGCCCGCCTTCCCAGCATGCCCGGCCCCGGTTCCGGGGATGCGGAGCCCCGGATGATGCCCTCGCCCGAC
Source organism: Candidatus Fermentibacter sp. (assembly GCA_030373045.1). Taxonomy (NCBI): domain Bacteria; kingdom Pseudomonadati; phylum Candidatus Fermentibacterota; class Candidatus Fermentibacteria; order Candidatus Fermentibacterales; family Candidatus Fermentibacteraceae; genus Candidatus Fermentibacter; species Candidatus Fermentibacter sp. The sequence continues at coordinate 52,157 of JAUCPW010000004.1, read as the reverse complement.
ATCGCCCTGGCCGCCGCCCATGCGAGGATCGCGGCGAGTGACAGGGTCGAGAGGGCGGCGAGCAGCAGGCCCGGGATGTCCTGCCTGCCCGAGAGGATCTCGCGGAAGGAGACCGCCAGGCCGGCGACTGGCACCGCCCTCATCACCGGGGCGCTGCCTATCCCGGGGAAGAGCGTCACGAGGGTGGGGGCGGCGGCGGCCAGGAGGGCAGGGAACATCTTGAGCTGAGCCTCCTTGAAGGTCGAGGCCCCGGCGGAGATGAACAGGACAAGGGCGGCGGCGAAGACCGCCGCCGGGATCACCGGCACGAGGAGGAGCGGCGAGAAGGCCGAGGCGGGGGGCAGGAATCCCCCTCCCTGCGTCTCGAAGAAGCCTAGTCTTGCGAGAAGGGCGAAGTCGGCTGCCTGGACGAGGGCCGACATGAGACCCACGGCGCAGGCGGCGGAGAGCTTGGAGGCCGTGATCACCCCCCTGTCGACACCGGTCGAGAGCAGGGTCTCGAGCGATCCCCGCTCCCTCTCTCCTGCTATGCTGTCCAGCGCGGCCACCGACACCCCGGACAGGAGCAGGAGCATCACGAACAGCATGGCCAGCCTGCCGAAGTCCGATCCCTCCCTCGCCCCCGGCGGGGCGAGGTCCTCGATCCGGATCATCGTCGAGTCAGGCGCCCACGAGACCCCCGACCGCGCCAGGACCGCCTCCCTGGTGGAGTCGCGAAGCGATTCGAGCCGGGGCAGGATGACGTCGAGAGCGGCCCGTGACATGTCCATGTCGGCCCTGTAAGCCACGTCCACGACGGGCACCGGACGCCTGCCGACATCAGCCGTGACGATTGCATGCACGAGCCCGGAATCGAGCTGCGCCGGGTCGGGAGAATCCGTGAAGGACACCGAGACCGGGCCGCCGCCCGACGCGATCGTGCGGGAAACCGCCGAGATGACGGAATCGGGGGCGTTCCCCGACAGGACGATCCTGCACGTGTCGCCGGCGATCTCCTCCTCCCGGGTTTCTGCGATCTTCGCGGAGCCGAACATCAGTACGGGAGTCAGGACTGCCGGCAGGACTATGGAGATGAGGAGGGTCTTCCTGTCGCGGAAGAGCATCCGGAGCTCCGCGCCCAGGAGTTCCAGGAACGCCGTCCACCGGGGATTCTCAGACACGCGCGGACTCCACCAGTGACACGAAGGCATCCTCGAGGGTGTTCGCACGGGTGTGTTCGAGGAGGCCTGGCACGGTGCCTTCGGCGAGGATCCTTCCCTGGTGGATGACGGCGATGCGGCTGCAGATCCTCTCGGCCTCGGACATCACATGCGTGGAGAAGACGACGGCGTGCCCGCAGTCGCGCAGCGATTCGATCATCGCGAGCATCTCGTGCGCGTTGAGCACGTCGAGCCCGGCCGCCGGTTCGTCGAAAACCAGCACCGGCGGGTCGTGGACTATCGCCCTCCCGATAGAGACCTTCTGCTTCATCCCCGTGGAGAGCCTCTCGATCCTGGTGTCCGCATAGGAGCCTATCGACATCATCTCCACGACCTTCTCGACCCTCTCCTCCAGGCGCTCACGGGGGTATCCGTTCATCCTGGCGAAGAACCTGAGCGTCTCCCTGGCGGTGAGCCTGGGATAGAGCGCAGTGGTGGACGAGAGGAAGCCGAGCGATCTCCGGGCGGCCTTCGGGTCCTCACGCACATCGTGCCCGTCGACCGAGGCGGTTCCGGATGTGGGTTCGATGAGCGTCGCGAGCATCCTGAGGGTGGTGGTCTTCCCTGCGCCGTTGACCCCGAGGATGCCCAGGACCTCACCCCTGTCGACGTGGAAGGACACTTCCTCCACGGCCCTGACGACGCCCCTCGAATCGTCGACGAACGATTTGCACAGGTCGACAGCCGTGACGGCGCTGTCAGGCATGTCCGATGCTCCTCCTTCCGCGCAGCAGGGAGAAGAGGCTCCTCTTCCCGGTGGCCTCTCCGGGGAAGGCCGCCTCCTCACGCGACAGCAGCGACGATGCGGCCCAAAGGGCGGCGAGGCAGAACAGAGCCGTCGAAACCGCCGAAACGATCATCGGGAGAGGTTCCACGGGCCCCGTCAGGGAGTCCCTCAGGAGCAGGGCCGCGTTGAGCACCGGCACCGCCGCCGTGGAAACCGAGAACGATATCGAAGGATCCTGCATGAAGATGACGGGGAGGACCGACAGCAGGTAGACCGGCGTCACCATGGCCTGCCCCTCCTTGTAGTTCCGCGCCAGTGACGAGGAGGCGATCATGAGGGCGGAGAGAAGAGCCGAAAGAAGGGCGGAGGCGAACACCGCCGAGAACGCGGCGCCCGGTTCCACGGCGAACGAGATCTCCTCCCCCTCGCTGCGCAGCAGAGGGCCCAGGATGGCGGATACGCACAGGATCATCGAGGCCGTGTTGAGAAGCCCGGACGTCATGCCCGAGACCAGGACCGAGAGGTACTTTCCCGCCAGGATCGAGAACCTGTCCGCCCCGGTGGAGAGAAGGGTCTCGATCGTCCCCCTCTCCCTCTCTCCCGCGGTGGCGTCCACGGCGGTGTAGAAGCAGCCTATCGAGACCATCACGGCGAACGTGGCCGGGAGGAGGAGGCCGAGGATGAACCCGCCCATGTCCCTGCCGCCGGCTTCGTTGGATGTCGATATGCGGAACACCTCCCACTCCGCGCGTCCGATGCCGAGGCTGTCCCTCAGGCGCGCGAATCCTGCCGCCCGCACGTCCCTCGCCAGACCCTCCAGCAACCCTGCAGCCGTCCTGCCCCTGTCGGTCGAGAGGTCCGCGGTGATGACGCAGCCCCCCGGGAGGCCATCCCCACCTGGGACGGGCCCCGCGGTTGCGTCGAACCCTCCGGCCGGACCCCCGGTCTCCGCACCGCGGGAAACGAAGAACGCGTCGATGGAGGGATCCGCTCTCAGTTCCCCGGCAAGTGCAGGGTCGATGCCCGGAGAGATGCCGACCCTGTACGACGTGTCCTCGGAGCCCGCGTCGTACAGGAGGGCTACGGTGATGCCGAGCCAGAGCATGACGGGATAGAGGAGAAGGGGTATGACGATGAAATGGGTGGTCAGGGTCCTGTCGCGCAGGGCTCCCCGCAGTTCGTTGCCGAAAACGGTCCGGATCGTCGATCCATCCATGGCGGGAAGCTAATGCCGACGGGCTTCCTGCGCCATCCTCCATGACCCCGGGCGGTGAAGGACGTCGAGGAGAGGGAGCCATCTCGAGGCTCCTCCTGGAGCCGGGCTCGCTCGAGGCGGCGGGCCCGAACGGGAGGGCTGGCGGCCCGGGATCAGATCCCGAAGAAGCCCCTGATCTTCGAGAGGATGTCGGCCCTGGAGCGCTGGGGGGCGCGGGATTCCTGACCGCTCGACAGGGCGGCCCTCTCGGCGTTCTCCTTCAGCCTCTCCTCCAGTGCCGCGGACAGGACCTCCACGGCGCCGGCATCGGTGCTGATCACGGAGGCGAAGTCGTCCTTCGCTATCCGGATCACCTCGGTATCCGACTCTGCTATCACGGATGCCGACCGCGGCTCGCCGGTGAGCAGGCTCATCTCGCCGAAGAAGTCGCCTGTCCCGAGCATCGCGACCACCGCGCGGGACGACGCTCCCGCCACCTCGACCCTGAGCTGCCCGGACTTCACCAGGAACATCGAGTCGCCGGTGTCGCCCTGTATGACCAGGCTCTCGCCGGCCGAGAACCTCTGGATGCAGGATGTGGCTGAGATCGAGCTTATCTGTGCGTCCGAGAGGCCGTCGAACAGCGGGATGGAACGCAGCTCGGCATAGATGGTCTCGTAGGCGGAGTCCTCCCTGCGCTTCTCGAGATCCTCGGGGATCATCCTGACGTTGACGTCGCGCACGGGGTAGGGGATCTCGATGCCCGACCTGCGGAGAGCGTACCAGATGCGCGTGGCAACGGCGTCGAGGACGGCGTACTTCCTGCCGTAGTCGTCCATCCAGAACCTGAGTTCGTACTCCACGGCGGAGTCGCCGAAGGACTTGAGGAACACGTGGGGCTGGGGCTCCCGCCTTATCTCCTCGATCTCCCGCGTCGCGGAGACCAGGGTGCTCTTCACCACGCCGGGGGGATGCGGATATGCTATGCCCATCTGGAAGCGGGCCATGAACGGGCTGATCTTCGACAGGTTCCTGACCTTCTGCTTCGTGATGCTCGAGTTGGGGTGGATTATGACGTGCGAGCTGCGGTCGCGCATGTAGATGGCGCGCCAGCTCATCTGCATGATCTGCCCCTCGTCGCCGTCGATCTCGACCCAGTCGCCCACCGCGAAAGGCTTCTCCATCTGGAGGGCGAGGCCCGCGACCACGCTTCCGAGGACGTCCTGCAGGGAGAGGCCCACCACCGCCGACGCCACGGTGGATGTGACGAGAAGGGCGTTGAGATCGACGTGGAAGACCGTCTTCAGCATGCTGACGGCCACCACCGCCAGGACGAGGAAGTTGATCAGATCGATTATCAGCCGCGGGACGGAGATGTTCCGCCTGTGCCTGAGGAACTGCTCCCAGAGCAGGATGTTCATGAGCTGCAGCAGGGCGTTCGCCGAGAGCATGACGGCCGTGGTGAGGAAGATCTCCATGCCGGTGCCCGAGACGTCGGGATGGATCGCCCTGGTGACGAGGTAGGCCGACAGCACGGCCACGGCCAGGAAGACCCAGAAGCCCAGCCGCCTGCCCTCGCTGACGTTCCTGAGGAGCCTGATCATCAGACCCGATGCCAGGCCCAGCGCTACCGCGGTCAGTATGCTCGTGAGGAGATCAGGATTCATCTCCACCTCCGTCGGTGGGATTATCTAAATCCCCGCGCCCCGCGCAAGCCTCCCCGCGCCTGCTGCCGGAGGTGAGCACCGCGGCCAGGGCCACGACCTTCACGGATGCGAACTCCAGCACCCTCCTGATCACGGCGGTGAAGGGCCTTGCCTGGGGCTCCTCGACCCAGAACAGCGGGACTAGGGCCGTCAGCCTCAGCACTCCCGTGCCGAAGAACAGCACCTGCATGGGGTGCAGGATGTAATCCCCGATCATGGCGTACCCGGGCATGAATGCGCCCGAGAGGAGCATGGTGACGATCATGCCTGCGCCGCAGACTGCGGCGTAGAGGCCTGAACTCGCCTGCCTCCTCGCGGGAGGCGAGATCGAGAGCACGAAATTGGTCGACACGATGGCCGCCCCGGCCCACATCGTCCCGGACAGGACGGCCTCGACGTAGATCAGCCAAACCGTACCCGGCCCTGCCGCGACCCAGAGCATGGGGTTGATGCTGCCGAGTATGACCGCAAGGGCCATCGCGTTCCTGTTCCCCCAGCGGTCGATGAACCGGCCCCATACCCTCAGCGAGATCATGGCCGCCACCGTGCTCAGGGTCCCGTAGATCTGGATCGAGAAGATGCTCATGTGGAGGACGCTGATCATGAAGGGCTGCCAGAACGGGGCCCCCACGCCGACGGCCAGCATCCACCACAGCCCGAACAGGGCCAGCTTCCTGAAATTGCGGTCGGCAAGCGGAGACAGGATCATCGAGAGGGGAGGGTCGGTCTCGATCTCCTTCCTCCTCTCGGGCTGCCGGCGGAGGATCGTCAGCCCGAAGAGCCCCAGGCCCCCTGCCAGAAGGAACAGCACGAGGAATGCGTGCATGGACATGGAATGGAGGTCGGGCAGGTCGAGCAGGCGGACGATGCCGCCCGCCACGCCGGAGGGCTCCCTCTCGAACATGTCCATGCCGATCCCGAAGACGTAGCCGACGGCAAGCCCGGCGAGCATCAGCACCTGGTTCCTCCTGGCGAAGAACCGGCCCCTGATGCGCATCGGGACCATGTCGCCTATCCATCCCATCCAGGCGTTGGTCGAGACGGCCTGCAGGGCGGTGGACACGGTGAAGGCGAGCAGGAAGGCGTCCAGCGAGCCCGATCCGGCGATGAGGAAGGGAAGGGCGCCGAACACCGGGGTCATGCCCCGCCCCAGGGCCGCAAGCGTGATCACCGCACGCTTCCGTCTCGTCAGCGACCTCGTCATCACGACGCCCACGGGCTGGAAGAGCTGCGAGACCTGCCCGGCGGCGGAGAGGAGCCCGAAGTGCATCGGGCCGGCTCCCATGGCGATTGCCAGCTTGGTGAGGAAGACGCACCCCGGGCCTGCGAGGCTCGCGAAGATCTGCGAGAACAGGCCCTCGGTTATCGAGATGTCTATCGTGCGGCGGAGTTCCGACCCCCCGCCGGCGCGTCCCGTCACGGCCATGGATCCTCCCGGCGCGGCGCAGGGCCGCGCATCGGGGGGAATCTAAGCCATTCCGGCTTCCACAGTGGGGTGGACCGGTGCTAGCCGCCCATCGGCGTGTTGCCGAAGTAGTCGCACAGCCGCCATCTGCCGTTTTCACGCCTGAGTTCGACCGTGATCACGCCCTCGTTGCCCATGAACGAGAAATCGACGGGGAGGAGGGCACGGGAGCCGTCGACCACCGGCGTGCCGATGCTGTATTCGACCATCGCCACAAGGCCCAGCAGGGCGTCGGATGTGAGGACGTCCCTGAGGATGGCCCTGGGATCGGCCGAGCCGATCGCCGCCGGGTCGATCACGACTCCGAACCCTTCCACGAGTTCGGCGAGCCTTTCGGGGTCTGCGTCGGCAAGCGAATCCACCAGTCCGAACGCGCTGTTCGAGAGGAGGGAGAGGGCCGTGGTGCTGTCACGGATCGTCACGGCATGGAGGAATCTGTCGAGGACCCTGTCAGGACCGGTGCCGCCCTGCGGCGTACCGGCCTGGATCAGCGACAGCGCTAGGACGAGCAGGTTCAAGATACACCTCTTTCCCGGGCCGGCAGGTTCCCGGAGGAGCCCGATGCCCGTATAATCACCGTCTTACGGGAGGAGCCCATGGCTGCACCAACGGTTGCGATAATTGGCAGGGTGAACGTCGGCAAGTCGACCCTCTTCAACAGGATCGTCGGAGGGAGCTCCGCGATCGTGTCGGGTTCGCCGGGGGTCACCAGGGACAGGAACATCGCCCTCGCGAACTGGTCCGGCCACGACTTCTTTGTAGTCGACACCGGCGGGCTGGTTCCCGGCAGCGAGGACCCGATCCAGTCCGCCATCGAGAGGCAGGTCGGCTTCGCACTCGACGAGGCGGACGCAGTCATCCTGGTCGTGGACGGCGCCACCGGCCCGCATCCCTTCGATACCGCCGCCGCCGACCTGATCAGGAGGTCCGGCAGGCCCGCGATCGTAGCCGTGAACAAGGCCGAGAGCGGAAGGGTGATGCAGTCCGCGCCCGAGTTCTACCCTCTGGGGCTGGGCGAGCCGCTGGCGGTCAGCGCCCTCCACGGCACGGGCTCGGGCGATCTCCTCGACGCCCTGGTCGCACTCCTGCCGAAGGAGGAGCACGAGGAGATCGATGCGGTCTCCCTCGCGATCGTCGGGAAGCCGAACGTCGGCAAGAGCTCGATCTACAACCGCCTCGCGGGCTACGAGCGCGGCATCGTGTCCGATGTACCGGGCACCACCAGGGATGCGACGGACACCTTCGTGAAGTGGAAGGAGCGCACCTTCAGGCTGGTGGACACGGCGGGCCTGAGGCGCACCGCCCGCCGCATGGAGGACCTGGAGTTCTACAGCACGCTCAGGTCCTGGCGGAGCCTCGAGCGTTCGGACGTGGTGCTGATGCTCATGGACGGCACCGAACCGCCCTCCGTGCAGGATCTGCGTATTGCTGGCAAGGCCTGGGAGATGGGCAGGGGCCTCATCATAGGCGTGAACAAGCTCGACCTGGGCTTCGACAGGAAGGCCTGGCTCGAGACCCTGCTGGACAGGTTCAGCCCCGCCAGATGGATACCGGTGATGTTCTTCTCCGCGCTCACCGGAGCCGGTGTGGGCAGGATACTGCCAATGGCCGCAAGGGTTTCCGACGACAGGAGTGCGGCCCTCCCGACGTCCGAGATCAACCGCAGGCTCGAAGAGGCCGTCGAGGCGGTACAGCCGCCCTCTCCGAAGGGCAAGCCGCTCAGGTTCTTCTACGCCACCCAGGTGACCTCGAAACCGCCGAGGATCCTCATCTTCACGAACCGGCCCGACGAGATCCCCGAGAACTACAGGAGATATCTCGACAACAGCCTGCGCGAGCTCCTCGGCCTGAGGGGGGTCCCCCTCGGGATCATCTACAGGAAGAGGGAGCACTAGGTGGACCCTCTCGGGACAGCCCTGCCGCTGGCCGGGTTCCTGAGCGGTTCAGTGCCCTGGAGCTGGATCCTGGCCAGGTCGCGCGGAGTCGACCTCAGGAGGGCGGGCTCCGGGAACGTGGGCGCCACCAACCTCCTGCGCTCTTGCGGGAAGGCCGCGGGGGCGGCCGGTCTTCTGCTGGATGCGCTCAAGGGCACCGTTCCGGCGCTTGCCGCACTCCTGCTGACCCATGACGATCTCGTCACCGCCGCTACTGTCGTGGCAGCCGTGCTCGGGCACGTCTTCAGCCCGTGGCTGGGCTTCAGGGGGGGCAAGGGAGTGGCCACCGCCCTGGGCGGCGTTGCCGTGATGGCCCCGCTGCCCCTGCTCGCCGCCCTGGCCGTGTTCGCCGCCGTCCTGGCGGCCTGGAGATTCGTCTCCCTCGCATCGGTCGCCGCAGCCGTCGCCCTTGCGGCAGCCGCCCTCCTCCTCCCATGCGGGCTGCCGGGGAGGATCGCGTGCATCGTCATCGCCATCCTCCTGATCGCGAGGCATGCCGGCAACATGAGGCGCATCCGGTCGGGCACCGAGAGAAGGCTGGGGGAGGACCGGTGAGCGGCGCCCGCCCGGGGATCGCACTCCTTCTCGCGAGCCTGGCCGCCAAGGAGCTGAAGGTCCGCTACAAGAGGTCGCTCCTGGGCTTCGCGTGGTTCCTGCTGAAACCCGTGTTCAACATGGTCGTCTTCACCGTGGTCTTCACCCGGATCATCAGATTCGGCGGCGACATCGAGCATTATCCCCTCTTCCTCCTGACCGGGCTGCTGGTCTGGAACTTCTTCTCCTCCTCCCTCACCGCATCGACCACCAGCCTGCTCGACAACACGAGGCTTATAAGGAGCATCAGCTTCCCCAGGGCGGTGCTCCCCGCCGCGAGCGTGGCGGCCAACGCCGTCCACCTGCTCCTGGCCCTGCTGGTGACCGAGGCGCTCCTGTGGGGCTTCGGGCATGCCCCTTCGGCCTCCCTCGCGGCCCTCGTCCCGGCGGTGCTGCTGCTCATGGCGATGACCACCGGGATCTCCCTCGCGCTCTCGGTCTGGAACGTCTATCTCAGGGACGTGTCGCAGCTCGTCGAGGTGGTCCTGCTGGCCTGGTTCTACGCCTCGCCAGTCATCTATCCCCTCGGCACCGGGCTCCTCCCGCCGGGGGCCGAGGCCGTCATGCGCTTCAATCCCGTGGCGGGGGCGTTCGAGATAGTGCATTCCGCCATGTACTCCGGGACATGGCCGCCATCCTGGTGCTGGATCTCGCTGTGCACCTGGACGGCCGTGCTTCTCCTGGCGGGATTCGCGGCATTCCGGGCCGCCGAACCGGCAGTGGTGAAGGAGCTGTAGTGGCCGCGCCCGGCTCGGTCCGCTTCAACGGCGTCGGACTCGACTACAGGATCTTCCACGACCGCACCTCGAGCCTCTTCGAGGCCATGTCGAACCTCTTCAACCGGCGGACCCGGTCGGAGAAGCTGAAGGCCCTCGACGGCGTGACCTTCTCCATCGGCCCCGGCGAGGCAGTCGCCCTGCTGGGCCCCAACGGGGCCGGCAAGTCGAGCACCCTCAAGCTGCTCGCGGGGATCTACCGTCCATCCCGGGGATCGGTCGAGACCTCGGGGAGGATCGCATCCCTGCTCGATCTCGGGGTCGGATTCCATCCCGAGCTGACCGGGCTGGAGAACCTGTACCTGAACGGCGCCCTGCTCGGTCTGGGGAGGAGGGACATGGAGCCCCTCATCCCCGGTATCGCCTCATTCGCAGGACTGGAGAGGTTCCTTGACACGCCGGTGAAGTTCTACTCGTCGGGCATGTTCATGAGGCTCGGATTCAGCCTTGCCACGGCCGTCGAACCCGACCTGCTGCTCATAGACGAGGTCCTCGCCGTGGGCGATGCCGAGTTCCAGCAGAAGTGCCAGGACAGGATCTACGGCTTCAGGGGCACGGGCAGGACGATCGTGTTCGTCTCCCACGACCCCGCCGCGGTGAGGAGGCTCTGCGACAGGGCCATCTGGTTGGGAGACGGAAGGATCGTCATGGACGGGCCGGTGCAGGACGTCCTGTCGGCCTACATGTCCAGGGCGACGCCCGGACCCCGGGCGGTCTCCTGCTCTCCCAGGGAGTGGGGCACCAGGGAGGTCAGGTTCGACCGCGTGGACATCACCGGGGGGGACGATCTGCCCGTGGCTTCCTTCGAGCCCGGGCGGACCCTGAGGGTGAGGGCCGAGATATCCACGTCGCTGCCCGGGGGCGCCGACGGGATAGTGTTCGGATTCTCCCTGCACAGGCCCGACGGCGAGAGGGTGATCGGATCGAACAATCTCGAGCTGGACGAACCCCTCCTGTCCCTGAAGAGCAGGGCCGTGGTATGCATGGATATCGACCTGGAGACCCTGGAACCGGGCGCCTACCTGCTCGGGCTCGCCCTGACCGATCCCGTCAGGGGAAGGGACTACCACTGGCAGGACTACTACTATCCCGTCGCCCTCTCGGGCGAGAGACACGATCCTCCGGTCAGGCTCAGGAAGGCTTCATGGCGGACAGAACAGTCGGTCTGACCGTCGCGGCCGCGGTCGTGGCGGTCCGGATCGCCTTCATGGCATACCTCGGAGGAGCCCTCGCGGAGCCAGCCAGGGACCAGGAGCTCTATCTGCGGCTTGCCGGGAGCATACTGGACGGGAAGGGCCTCTCCTTCGGCTCCGACGAGAACATGCTGAGGGTCGGGAGGAGCGGGGATGAAGGCATCTCCGGCTCCTGGGCATCCGATCCGCGCTACGTCTTCGGCATCGGTCCCGTCGAGGAGCCATCCGCGCTCGTCGAGCCCGGCTATCCCATTATCCTCGCGGCGTGCATGGCAATCGCCGGAAGGGTCTCCGGGGCTGTGTTCCTGCCGAATCTCCTCGCCCAGATCATGGGTGCGCTGGCCGTGTCCGAGATCGCGAGGAGGCTCGCCGGATCGCGAGGCGCTCTGCTGGCCGGGCTTTCCTTCGCGCTCTACCCCTATTACGTCTTCTACACGGCGAACGCCATGACCGAAGCCATCCATGCAGGCATGATCCCCGTGGTGGTCCTGGCCACGCATTCCGCCATGGAGGGGCGCTCGAGGCCCTCGGCCGCCGGCCTGGCCGCGGGGCTGCTCTTCCTGGTCAGGAGCACGGTCCTGTTCCTGCTGCCCGTGCAGCTCGCATTCGTATGGCGCGCGAGGGGCATCCGTGCGGCGGCCGGGGTCCTCGCCTCCTTCCTCGTCTGCGTCGCTCCGTGGGTTGCACGGAACGCGGTCGAGCTCGGCAGTCCGGTCCTGCTCCCGACGAAGGGTTCCCTGAACCTCTGGATGCGAAACAACCCCGTGGCGCTGTCCGAGGAGGGCATCGAGGTGCCGGGATGGATCGAGGTGCACTCCCCGGAACTCCTGTCGTATCCCGATTTCTCCGGACTCGACGGCGAGGTGGAGCGGAGCGCGGAGCTGGGCAGGAGAGCCCGCATGTTCATGCTCGACAATCCGGCACTGATGGCCTGGCTCTCGGTCGAGAGGCTGACCGCCTTCCTCTCGCCCGTGCCCTCCTCGCCCGCGGGGCGGGAGTGGATTCCGGGGGCTCTCATGTACGCAGCGGCCGCCGGCCTGGCCGGCGTGGCGCTCCACAGGTACAGGAAGTCATCGCTGGCATGGCTCATGGCTGCCGTGTTCGCCGCATACTGCGCCGTTCACGCGGTCGGGCACGGCGGGGTGCGGTACAGGCTGCCCGTCGATTCGGTCCTCCTGGCCGCGGCCTCTGCGGTCGTATCGTCGATCTGGAGAAGAACATGAGCGGATTCGAGAGGGTTCTGTTCGTCTTCCCCGAGACCAGGTATCCGTCGGGGCAGCCCCCGCTGGGCATAGCCTCGCTGTCGGCGGTGCTGAGGAGGATGCCGGGGGTCGAACCCTTCCTCTGCGACATGTCCTTCCAGAGGAATCCCTTCGGGGAGCTGTCGGGGATGCTCGCCTCCACGAAGCCCGACCTGGTCTGCATCACCGTGCTGACCCCCCAGCTCGGGGCGGCCCTGGAATCCGTGGCCGTCATCAGGCGCGACGCACCCGGCGCGTTCCTGGCGATCGGCGGACCCCATGCCACGGTGCTGCCGGAGGAGACGCTTACGGCGACAGGTGCCGACCTGGTCTATGCCGGCGAGGGGGAGACCGCCTTCCCCCTGATCCTCGGCGGTGCCGATCCCTCGGCGATACCCGGGAGCTGCGTGCTGAAGGACGGCCGCCCCGCGAGGACCCCCGGGCTGCTCCTGGTGGACGATCTCGACGCCCTTCCCGAACCCGACCGCGGGCTGTTCGACATGGAGAGGTACTTCCGGAGCTGGTATTCGATGGACAGGGTCGACCCCGGCCTGAAGGGGACATCGGTGATGGCCACGCGCGGCTGTCCCTTCACCTGCACCTTCTGCCAGCCCACGCTCTCGGAGATCTTCGGCGCAAGGCTCCGCAAGAGGTCGCCTTCACCCATCGTCGACGAGCTCGAATCGCTCGTCTCCAGATACGGGATAACCGCATTCATGTTCGAGGACTCGACCTTCATCCTCGACAAGGCCTGGGTCCACGAGATCTGCGACGAGATGAAGGCCAGGGGCCTGCGCCTGAAGTGGTGCTGCAACGTGAGGGCCGACCTCCTCGACGAGGACCTGCTCTCCCACATGAAGGACGCAGGCCTGGCCAAGATCAACATGGGGGTGGAATCGGCCTCCCAGAGGGTCCTCGACGACATCTACAGCAAGGGCATCACGGTGCAGGGGGTCGTGAGGGCCCTGGAGATGGCCAGGCGCATGGGCGTCAGGGTGCAGGGCTACTTCATGCTCGGCGCCCCGGGCGAGACCCTCGGGGAGATGAAGCGCACCGTGGAATTCGCAGCCTCCCATCCCTTCGACGACGCGCTGTTCGACATAACCACCCCGTTCCCTCACACCGAGCTGTGGAACAGGACCCGGCACCTGGTCACGAAGGACTACACCGACTTCGACTGCTTCCACCAATGCGTCTACGACCTGGACGGGATCGAGCCCGGCAGGGTCGAGCGCCTCAAGAAGCAGGCCTTCTGGCGGTTCTACCTCCATCCGTCGCGCATCTTCAGAACCATCGCCACGGCTCTGGGACCCGGGAACCTCCGGAGGACCCTGCTGAAGGCCAGGCGGGTATGAGCCCCGGCCGTGCCGGCAGGAGCATCCGCGTGGTGATCGACGATGCGGGTTCCTGCACGGAGGTGGACGACGCAGTTTCGGCGTGCATCGCCGCGGGTTCGGTCGACGGCTTCTCGATTCTGGGGTCCTCCCCCGGCGCGGCGAGGGCCTGCAGGATGGCCCTGGATCTCGGGTTCCCGTCCGGGGTCCACCTCAACGCAGTCGAGGCTCCGCTCCTCACCATGGCCCCGGTGACGCAAGCAGGCATCCTGGCCGGGGGGAGAAGGGCAGTGGAGGCCGTGGAACGCGAATGGAGGGCGCAGATAGAGCTGACGGCATCGCACGGCGTCCCCGTCCGCTGGCTCGACAGCCACAGGCACGTCCACCATCTGCCGGGGCTCGCAGGGCTCATCGTGAGACTCGCTCTGGAGTACGGGGCGGGCCGCGTCAGGGCGGCGGTGCTTCCGGACAGGTTCGCGCGGCCCTCCGGCCCCCTCCTCGACCTGCTCGGCAGGCGCTTCGCGGGGATGGCCCGCGGGGCGGGTCTCACCGTGCCCCGTTGCATGGCGGGCTTCGGCGTGTCGGGGAGGATCAGCAGGGAGTATCTCGAAAGGCTGGCCCTGCCGGCCGGTGAATGCGAACTCGTCGCACATCCCGCGACGGCTCCGGTCTGGTCCGATGGACAGCCCGGGGAACTCGCCCTGCTCTGTTCGGAATGGTTCAGGACATGGAAGACCGGCATCTGAAGATACTCCTCGTGCTGGCCCTGGCGGCCAGGATCGGCGTCTTCCTCCTCGCCGGGCGGGGGGGCGTGCTCATAGGCGAGGGAAGGGTCTACTCGGACCTCGCGGTGAACATCCTCGAAGGGAGGGGATTCACGCTCTCGCCCTCGATGCTCTGCCCCGACGAGGATCCGGAGGTCACCAGGCTCCTGTACACGAGAACCTTCCAGTTCTATCAGAGGGTGGACGGCTTCTACGGAGTCCTCAGGCCCGGCAGGCCCACGATCTTCATCCCCCCCGGCTATCCCATGCTGATGGCGGCGGCCTATTCGATCTTCGGCGCGGGTGACCTCCTGGCGGTGCGGGGACTGCAGCTCGCGGCCGGGCTGGTGACGGTGATGCTCGGCTTCATCCTGGCGCGGAGGCATCTCTCGGGGCGTCCCCTGGCCCTGGTCTGCCTGTTCATGGCTCTCGACCCGTTCGAGATCTACTACGAGGCCATCCCGGCCACGCAGGCCGCCTTCAGCCTCCTCTTCATGTCGGCGCTCCTGCTCTCAACCTCGGCGTTGGACAGGCGGAGCGCCCCCCGCGCCCTCCTCGCATCCGCCGTCTGGGGTCTCGCATACTACGTCCGGCCGGCCGCCCTGCCCGTGATGGCCGTGTTCATCCTCTGCATCCTGGCCGCACCAGGCCGCGCCATGCTCCGCAAAGCCGCCCTCGCCGGGGCCTGCTCCGCCGTCTTCCTGGCCGTCCTGGCGCCGTGGGCCGTCTATGCGCACTCCGTGAGCGGGCAATGGCGGATCACCCCCACCCAGGGAGGAGTGAACATCTGGGAGGCCGGCGGCAGGATATTCTCCTCCCATTTCGAGGGGGAGGCCCGGGGGGCCGAGAGCCTGTACGGCCCGCTCAGGGCCGAGTATGCAGGCTCCATCCGGAAGCCGTGGCTCGCCGAGTTCCCCGAGTTCAGGGACGAACCCGAATGGGTCAGGGACAGCATTCTCACCGAGAGATCGATCGAGTTCCTCGCCGCAAATCCGGGCCTCCTCCCGAGGCTTGTCCTGCTGAGGTTCACGGAGTTCTTCAAGCCTTTCCCGTTCAATGAATTCCCGATCCACTACATGCTGGCCGGGCTTCTCACCTTCGGGCTCGTCCTGCTCTTCGCCGGAGCCGGGCTGGTGCTCCATCTCAGGGCCAGGCAGCCTGCCACCCTGATGCTGGCCCTCACCGTCGTCGCATATACCCTGGCCCACCTCGCATCGATCTCCGGCACTCCCCACAGGGTCGCGCTCGACTTCCCCCTGGCCGTACTGGCCGGAACGGGCTTCGGGGTCTTCCGGGCCAGGGCCGGCGCAGCTCGCAGGTCTTCCGTTGCGCGGCCTGATAGTTAAGACACACGCCTTCGGCGACGCCCTGACGGCCACTCCGGCCGCGGCCGCCCTCGTCGCTTCCGGAGGGGAGTGGACCGCCCTGGCAGGGCCGTCGAGCGCAGAGGTATGGCGAAGGCTGCCCGGTCTCAGCTCCGTCATCGAGGCTCCTTTCCCCGCCCCGGGGGTCCTGGGCGCGGCCAGGCTCGCTCTCTGGACGGCAGCCTCCGCCCGCGCCCTCGGCGGATTCGACATGACCGTCGTCATGCATGCCAGCCCCGGCGTCAGGAGATGGATAAGGCTCGCGACCGGGGCGCCTTCACGGAGCGGCGGCCGGTCTCCGCTGGGCGCGTGGGAGACGGTCAGCCCGCTCGACTCCCCCGGTTTCGCCGCCGGTCTGTATGCCCGCATAGCCGGTGCCGGGGTCGATTCCTTCAGGCCGGTCTTCGCGGTGCTCGACAGGGAGAGGGAGGCTGCCCGCGACATGATAGGGGAGGGCCGGTTCCTGGCCGTTGCGCCCGGAGGCGGCCGGAATCCCAGGGATACCGTTCCCGAGAAGAGATGGGCGCCGGAGAGCTTCGCGGATGTGATCCGCAGGGCATCCGCCCGCGGACTGAAGGCCGTCCTGCTGGGCGACTCGCACGACCGGACCTCGGCCGAGGCGGTCTCCAGGCTTGCCGGATCTGCGGTCGCCGCGGACCTCACAGGGCGCACGGGATGGGGAGAGGCCGCTGCCGTGATGCAGAGGTGCCGGGCCTTCGTCGGACCGGATTCCGGCCTTGCCCATCTCGCCTGCGCGGCGGGCCTCCCGGTGGTGGTCCTGTTCGGTCCCACCGACCCTGACAGCCTCTACGCCCCCGGCCTGATCGAGGCGGTGCGCACGGACAGCCCCTGCTCCCCGTGCTATTCCAACAGCGTGTTCCGCGGCTGTCGAACGGGCCGGGGGGATTGTATGTTCCGCATCGATCCCGGCAGGGTATGGTCCACTCTGGAGAGAATCCTGGATGAAGACGAGCGCGGTTAATCCGCCCTTCCTGAGGCGGTTCAGCAGGGGACAGCGCAGCCCGGCCGTGACCAGGAGCGGCACCCTCTACTATCCCATCTGGCTCTCCTACGCGGTCGGGGTCCTCGAGTCCGCCGGACACGATGTCGACCTCGTGGACGCCCCGGCCTCGGATCTCGACGAGGACGCAGTCCTCCGAAGGGTTTCCGGGCATGGTTCGCAGCTCGTCGTCCTGGAGTCGTCTACTCCCTCGATAGAGAGCGACACGGCGTTCGCCGACCGCCTGGCCGGGGATGGAAGGACCGTCATACTGGTCGGAACCCATCCCTCCGCCCTTCCCCGCGAAACCCTCGCATCGGGCAGCTCCTTCCAGGCCGTCGCCGTCGGCGAATACGACCTGACCGTGCGCCTCGCGGCAGACGCCCTCGCAGGCGGAGACGCCATGAGCCTGCGTTCGGTGCCCGGGCTGCTGCTGCGCACGGGCGGGGAACCCTTCGACACCGGTCCGTGCCGCAGGCTGGAGGACCTCGACTCGCTGCCGTTCGTGAGCTCGGTGTATGCCCGGCACCTCGACACGCGCAGGTACAGCAATCCCAACGCACTGCACCCCATGGTGATGGTGATGGGCGGGCGCGGGTGCCCCAACTCCTGCTCGTTCTGCCTCTTCCCGCAGACCCTGACGGGCAGGGCCATGAGGACGCGGTCGGTCTCGAACATCGTCGACGAGGTGCTCTGGGTTCGTGACAACATGCCGGAGATCAGGGCCGTCTTCTTCGAGGACGACACGATCTCGGCCGACAGGACGAGGCTGCGCAGCCTCGCCGACGCACTCTTCGAAGCCGGGAGCCCTCTCCGCTGGACCGCCAACATGAGGGCGGACGTGGACTACGAAACGCTGCGCGCCTGCAGGAGGGCGGGCCTCAGAACCGTCTGCACGGGTTTCGAGAGCGGCGACCCGGGCATGCTCGCTGCCATGCGGAAGGGGCTCGACGTCGCGACCATGAGGCGCTTCGCCCTCGACGCGGAACGCGCCGGCGTGCTCGTCCACGGCTGCTTCCTGTTCGGGGCTCCGGGCGAGACCAGGGCCTCCATGCGGCGCACCCTCGACTTCGCCCTTTCCCTGCCTCTCTACACGGCCCAGTTCTATCCCCTGATGGTCTATCCGGGAACGGAGGCCTACGACGAGGCTGCGGCCGAAGGCCGGATCGTGCCTTCCTGCTTCCGCGACTGGCTCTCGCCGGAGGGACTGCACACCGCGGTCGTGAGAACCGGGGAGCTGTCCGCATCCGACATCTCGGCCTTCTGCGACCATGCCCGCCGGCGGTTCTACCTCAGGCCGGGATACGTGGCCGGAACCATCGCCAGGACGATCTCGGATCCTGCGGAGAGGAGCAGGACGCTGAAGGCCTTCTCGACGTTCTGGCGGTTCCTGCTGCCAGGGAGGCGGTAGATGCCTGCCTCCGTGGTGATCCCAGTCCACGTGGCCGGATCCAGGCTGCTCCCGTGCCTGGAGGCGCTCAAGGCGCAGGAACTGCCGGGAGGGCTGAGGATCATACTGTCCCTCGACGGCTCGTTCCCCGTCCCCGCCGGGGTCGCATCGCTGGCCGACTCCATCGTGGCGGGGGCGCACGGCGGCCCGTCCGCCGCCCGGAACAGGGGCTTCCGGGCGTCGACCGATCCCGTGATCCTCTTCACGGATGCCGACTGCATACCGGAGGCCGGCTGGGCGGCCTCGCTCACGGCGGCAGTCGAGGCCGGCGCCGACGCCGTGAAGGGAGTCTACTCCTCGGGCGGGGCCCGTATCGTGCAGCGGCTCCAGCAGGTCGAGTTCGAGGAGAGATATGCGGGTCTCGAACCGGGCGGTGCCGTTGACATGGTGGACACCTACTCGAGCGGTTTCAGGAGGGCTGCACTCGAGGAGTGCGGAGGATTCGACGAGCACTTCCCAGCGGCCGACCACGAGGACGTTGACCTCTCCTACAGGATGGCGGAACGCGGCATGATCCTCCGCTTCGAGCCCGGGGCGAGGGTCGTGCACGAACACAGGCCCACCCTGGCCGCCTATGCCAGGACCAAGTTCTCCCGCGGGCGATGGAGGGCGGTCGTGACGCGCATCCATCCAGGGAGGAGCATCTCCGACAGGTACGTTACAGGGAGTCTGCGGGTCCAGCTCGCACTCTGCGCCATCTCCCCGGCTGCGGCGCTCCTCGCCTTCGTCGAACCGCTCGTCCCGCTCGCCTGGACGGCCGCATTCCTGCTCTCGTGCATACCGCTGATCCGCACCGCGCTCCGCGTCGATCCGCCGGTTTCGCCCCTCGTGCCGGCCTTCGCCTTCGTCAGGGGCGCCGCACTCGTTTGCGGGCTCTGCGCGGGCGCCATCCGCGGCGGAGCCGCCTGATGCTCGCCCCGGTCAGGAGGGCCGACAGGGTCCTCAGCCTGTTCCTGCTCGCCGCCGACACCGTGGCCGTGCCCGTGATATTCCTCATTACCTTCTGGCTCAGATCCGCCGTGATAGGCGATCACGTGCCCGGCTTCGACGTCCGCTTCGGCGACTACCTGCACGTCATACCGGCGATCTGGCTCCTGTGGATCGTCTGTTTCGGCTGGGCCGGGCTCTACAGGCCCAGGAGGCTCCCCGGCGGCACCGGCGAAATCCAGAAGACCATGAAGGCCCTGCTGGCCATGTCGGTGGCGATGATGGCGGCCAGCTACCTGGCTCAGAAGGACTATTCGCGCCTGATGCTCATCCTCTACACGGCCTGCGCCGTTCCCGTCGCATCGATCCTGAGGGCGGCGGCCAGATCGCTGGCACGGCGCGTCGCTCCGGTGATGGAGGCTCCGAGGATACTCGTGGTGGGCACCGGAGAGGTCGCGACGCGGGTGGCGGGCAGCCTCGAAAAGCTCCCGAGACCTCACCCGGTGGTTGTCGGCTTCATCTCGCCGGCCTCGGACGACGGCGGACCCAGAACGGTGGGAGGCATCCCGGTCTCCGGCTCGCTGAACGATCTCCCGAGGCTGCTGGTGAGCATGAAGATAGACGAGGTCTTCTTCGCGGCGCCCGACCTCGACAGGGGGAGGATCCTGGACGTCATCTCTTCCGTCGAGAAGAGCGACGTGCACTTCAGGGTGGTCAGCGACCTGTTCGAGATCTCGTCCGCCCCGACCGACCTGGACGATCTGGCGAGGCTTCCGATCATCGAGATAGGGCATTCGCCCCACGGGATGCCGGCGAGGGCGGTCAAGCGCCTGTCCGACATCGTTATGGCTTCCCTGGCCATCGTGGTTCTGAGCCCATTCCTCGTGATCATCTACCTGGTGCTCCTGCTGGGGGGGAACGGATCGCCCGTGTTCAGGCAGGTGAGGATAGGGCGGAACGGCGTCCCCTTCACCTTCTACAAGTTCAGGACCATGAAGCCGGAGACGGGGGAGTACGAGGTCGCCCCGCTCTCGCCCGGCGACCCGAGGGTCACCCGGGTGGGGAGGTTCCTCAGGCGCACCAGCCTCGACGAACTGCCCCAGCTCTTCAACGTGGTCGCCGGGAGCATGAGCATGGTGGGTCCGCGGCCCGAGATGCCCTTCATCGTCGAAGGGTATTCGGAATGGCAGAAGAGGAGGCTCGAGGTCAGGCCGGGCATAACCGGGCTCTGGCAGATCATGGGCAGGAAGGACCTACCGCTCCACGACAACATAGAGTATGACTTCTACTACATAAGGAATCAGTCGTTCATGCTCGACGTCGCCATACTTCTGCGCACCGTTGCGACCGTCTTCAGGGGGAGGGGAGCCTACTAGGTGGCCGAGGAGCTCGGCAGGATCTGTTTCGAGGCCTGTCCGGAGGCCCTGATGATCGTTCGCGACGGGCTCGTCGTCAGGGTCAACGAGGAGATGTGCAGGCTCCTCGGGATCAGGGCGGGGGCCGAAGCCGAGGGCAGGCGCATCGAGGAGATCATCCCGATGGACCTGGACAACCGGGTGGGTCTCCATGCCGCCCTCTCGCGGATACTCCCCGGCGACGTGCGTGCCTACGAGTGGGAGCTGTCCCTGCCCGGAGCGGTCTACATCCCCGTGATCATCCGCGCGACGGGGCTCGGCGGGGGCGGCCTCCTCATCTCCCTGCGCGACTTCACCGAGGGACAGCAGAGGAACAGGGCCATCCTCGACCACGAGGAGCAGAGGCGCGCATTGCTGGAAGCGACTGGCAGCCCGGTGTTCTGCGTGGACAGGGACTGCAGGATTCTCTGGTGCAGCGGCTCCTTCGCGTCCCTCGCCGGCGAGCGCCCCGGGTCCCTCGCCGGGAGGCAGTGCCACAGGATGCTCGGGGGGCTCGACACGCCGTGCCCCGGATGTCCTGCGATACAGGCGATGAGGACCCGGTCCATGCTGTCCAACGCACCGTGCGCCCCGGGGAGGGATCTCATGGTATCCGTCTCATCCTTCCGGGGATATGACGGCTCGCCTGCCGGCGCAGTGCTGATGATCCTCGAGGAACCGCCGGGGGCTGGGTCATCACCGGTCGGCCGCGACGGGGCCGCTGCGGCCCCGTTAGGCCTGGTCGACGGCGGAGCCGGGCGAACCCCGCTCCCGGAGCCCCCTCCCGGGGACACCCCGAACCCGGGAGCGGCCCCGCGGGAACTCGATGTCACTGGATGGCTGCACTCGTCGGCGGGAAGGCTCGAATCGCTGCTGGGCTCCCCTCTGGAGATCCTGGCGCCGGCAGGACCGGCGAGGGCGTGCGTCACCCCCGAGGATCTGCTAGAGGCTTTCAACAACCTGGCCGGGGCGGATTTCGGGACCTGCCTGCCCGAGAGCAGCGGGATAGCGGTGAGGATCGACCGTGCCGAACTGGCAGCCGGCCTGCACGGCATGGCTGCCGGCAGCTACCTCTCCGTGTCGCTGGGCACCAGGCTCGCGCTCGATTCCACCGACTGCGCCTCGGTGCCGGGCGGACGGCAGAACCGACTCTCGAACTTCCCCATGCACGGCGCCTCCCGGAGCGGAGGCGCCTCGGGCGCCGTCTTCGTGTCGAGGGCTGACGGAGACCGCAGGTTTTACCAGATAATGATCCCCGTACCGGACCAGGGGAGGTAGCCGAGATGATACCGAGCCTTGCAGCCCTGCTCCTCTCCGCCTCCACGGCATGGTCCGGGGCCGGCTCGGTGGAGGCCCTGGCCGTTGCTGCCTGGCCTTCGGCATGGGGCGACTCTCCCTCGACCGCCTACGAGGCCCCTGCCGGCATCTCCAGGATCGAGGGCATCGACCTGTCGGCGTCCTGGCTCGACGGCTCCGGGAGCTCCGCCGCGGCCGGCGCCGGCACCAGGACCGGTCCCGTCTTCTCCTCGCTCGTCCTCGGCTGGGCCGAGGCACCGGGCGCACCGGGGGACGGCTCCGATCCAGTCTCGGCCACTGCGGCATGCGCATGGGTCGCTACGGGTGATCCGGTGGGATTCATCGAGGGCTTCTTCGGCCCGAGCATCGCCCTGGGAGCGGCCTGCAGGGTCGAAAGGAGAGACGGCGGCAACGAGGCCCTCGGAAGCGCAGGGCTCCAGTTCGCCATCTTCCCCACCTTCTCCCTCGGTGCCTCGGTGGTCGACATCCCGCTGTCGGCGCCGTCGGGGACCGAGGCCGAGACCCACTGGGGGGCCACCTACATCTTCACCCGCGAGCTGAGGGTCCATGCCTCCGTCTCGGATGACGGTCCGGCACTCGGGGCCGAGCTGGATGTCACTCCCTGGCTCAGAGCGGCAACGGGCTCCGACGGGGACGCCTGGAACGCGGGGGCTGCAGCAGACGTCGGGCGATTCACCATCGGGTACGGGCTGTCGCTGGGGGATTCCTCAGCGGTTCACGCCGTCACCGTCGAATGCGGGTTCGGAGGTGCGAGCTGGTACTGATACTCCTCATGGCCGTGGCGAGTCCTCCCGACTCCCTGGATCCGGGAGGCTGGGTCCTCTCCCACAGGGCGACGTTCACCGCGGAGGCTCTCTGCACGCCGGGCGGCGACTCGTGGGTCGGCGCCGGGGACAGGCTTATGGAACTGAGCGAGACTCTCGAGCTCGAATCAGGGCGCATCGGCGCCTCCCTCACAGTCACTGCCAGGGATGCGGATTCGAGCGAGATCTTCCTGCGGAGCGGCGGCATCGAGGCCGGCTGGCCCGGAACCCCCTGGATCGGGGCCGGCGTCTCGCGTTCGCTCAGGGCGCCCTTCGTCCCGGGGCTCAGGGATCCCCTGATCGAGCACGGCTGGGTCGACATCGACTCGGTGTCCTCGATCCACGGCTGCCTGGGCGGGCTCCTGGGAACGACCCTCGATTTCACGGAACACTTCCTTCCCGGCGCCGACACCGTCTGCGTCTTCGAAGCCTCCTCTCCATGGCTCGGCTTCGGCAGCTTCGGCTACACGCGGATCTGGAGCGCCGGAGCCGACTCCGCCTTCGACCTCGACACATACGAGGCGCGCATCGACCTGCGCATCATCGAACCCTGGATCGTCCTGGCCAGGAGCGGATCGGGAGCCGATTCCACGGCCCTCGTCGTCGAAGGGGCAGGATACTCGCCCATGGGTTGGGGCGGGGGCCGTCTCGAACTCGTGCCCGTGTTCACCTGGGCCGGTGACTCGATCGGAGTGCCCGGGAAAGCCTTCTCGCCGGGCAGGACCACGGTCGGCCTGGATGCGGTCGTCAGGCCGCTGACCTCCGCACTTTCCGGAATGGCCGGCTGCCGGTATGATCCCGCCGATCCGGGGGCGGCGAGAGGAAGGGCGTCGGTCGACCTCGTCTCCGAGGGCGGCTTCCACCACTCCCTCCTCGCCACCGGGATGGGAGGCCGTTCCTGGCGGTGCAGCCTCGAATCGGTCCTCCACGCCGGACGGACTTCCATGGGCGGCGGGCTGGAGCTGATGCAGGACAGTGTGAGGATCACGGGAACCGCAGGCTACTCGCCGCTTCCGGGGGTGCACGCCCTGCTCGACATCTCGGCGAGCCCCGAAGCCGGGGGAGGGGCCCTTCCCCAGCCCGCATGCAGCCTGGGCGTGGCCTACTGCAGGCAGGGTGCCCGCGCCCTGATCGTGCTCGAGAGGTCGGGCGGCGGGACGACCGTCGGAGTCTCGCTCTGCGCGGTGTTCCCATGAGGCTGCGGATCGCCGCGGCCGTGCCCGCGCTCCTGCTGGCGCTCGCCCTCGGCGGGTGCTCCGCCTTCACGCCCGCGACCCTGGGGGATCCCGGTGGATTCAGGCTCTGGTATCCCGGGGCAGCCTCGGTCCAGGTGATCGGCGACTGGAACGCATGGGGGGGACTCGAATCCGCCGGGGGCACGCTCGACCCGTCCTGCGGTGTGATGACCCCCGATGACGACGGATTCTGGACGGCCGAGGCCGCCCTCGAGAAGGGAAGGTACAGGTACGCCTTCCTCGTTGACGGGCACATCTGGGTGCCCGATCCCTCCAACCATCTCCGCGCGGAATACGGCGGCAGGGAGGTGTCGGTCCTCGTCAGGTGACGGGGAGGACATGGCGGCAGTCGAATTCAGATCGGTAGGCAAGGTCTTTCCCGGCGGGGTGACGGCCCTGGGGGATTTCACCGTGACCGCGGAGGACGGCTCCTTTCTCGTGCTCGTGGGACCGAGCGGATGCGGGAAGTCCACATCGCTCAGGATACTCGCCGGGCTCGAGACCCCGACCTCCGGTTCAGTATGGATAGGCGGGCGCGACGTCACGGACGTCTCCCCGCAGGACCGCGACATCGCCATGGTCTTCCAGAACTACGCCCTCTACCCGCACATGACCGTGTTCGACAACATGGCGTTCGCCCTGCGCATGCGGAGGATACCGGGGCCGGAGATGAACCGGAGGGTCGAGGAGGCCGCGGGCATCCTGGAGATCACCGCCCTCCTGGGCAGGAAGCCGCGCGAGCTCTCCGGCGGTCAGAGGCAGAGGGTCGCTCTGGGAAGGGCCATCGTCAGGAAGCCCTCGGTGTTCCTCTTCGACGAACCCCTGTCCAACCTCGACGCCAAGCTGCGCGTCCAGATGCGGAGCGAGCTGGCCAGGATCCATCACCGGCTCGGATCCACGATGATCTACGTCACACACGACCAGGCCGAGGCCATGACGCTGGGCGAC
Organism: Candidatus Fermentibacter sp.; assembly: GCA_030373045.1. Classification (NCBI taxonomy): domain Bacteria; kingdom Pseudomonadati; phylum Candidatus Fermentibacterota; class Candidatus Fermentibacteria; order Candidatus Fermentibacterales; family Candidatus Fermentibacteraceae; genus Candidatus Fermentibacter; species Candidatus Fermentibacter sp. The sequence goes on along the minus strand of JAUCPW010000004.1, from coordinate 27,591 downwards.
CGCATAGTCGTGCTCAGGGACGGCCTGATCCAGCAGCTCGCCGCCCCTCTCGAACTCTACGACAGACCAGTGAACTCGTTCGTGGCCGGATTCATCGGGAGCCCCGCGATGAACTTCCTCGAACTGACCGGGGAGGGTGCCGGGAGGGCGGGAGCGGTGTCGTCGGGGCAGGATATCCCGGAAGGAGCTGCCAGGATCGGCATCAGGCCCGAGGACGTGGTCCAGCTCCAGGCAGGCGCCGTCTCCTGCGTCGCCGAGGTCGTGGAGATACTGGGCAACGAGAAGATCGTCTACATGAGAACGGATACGGGTGAGCCGATCGTCATGAGGTGCGACCCGTCCGTGGAGGCTTCCGTCGGAAGCGTGCTCCGGCTCGGCTTCAGGCCCGGGCGCTGCCACTTCTTCGGCGCAGGCGGCGAAAGGCTCGTCAAATGAGCGATTCCATCCAGCACATCCTGTTCGCCTTCATCGGGGCGCTCACGATATCGCTCCTGCTGACCCCGGTGGCCAGGAGGGTGGCCCTCCGGACAAACCTCGTCGACAGGCCCGGGAACAGGAAGAAGCACCTCATCGCCACGCCCCTGCTGGGCGGGGCGGCGGTCTACTCGGCCTTCGCCGTTACGATCGCGGCGGGGCTCCTGTTCTGGCGCGGCCTGCCCGAGGGCGCGATAGCCGACACCCCCCTGAACTGGCAGTCCCTGGGGGTGATGGTCATCGGCGGGGGCCTCCTGATGACCCTGACGGGTCTGCTCGACGACATGCTCGAGCTCTCCCCCCGGATGAAGCTCCTCCTCCAGTCCCTCTCGGCACTCGCGGTCGGGGTCTATTTCGTGCTCAAGGGCGCCCAGCTCAGCATCTTCCTGGCCGGGGGACCGCTGGCCTGGCTCTCGGCCCCGCTCACCATCATCTGGCTGGTCGGGATAACGAACTCGCTCAACCTCCTTGATCACGCCGACGGCCTCGCCGCCGGGGTATCCGCGATAGCCACGGCCTTCCTGACGGTCATCAACCTGATCTCCGGCAACGAGGCTGTGGCCTTCGCCTGCGCCGCCCTGTCCGGGGCCTCGTGCGGGTTCCTCGTCTTCAACTTCAATCCCGCATCGATCTTCATGGGCGACTGCGGGAGCAACTTCCTCGGGTTCATGCTGGGCATCGCATCGGTCCTCGGTGTCTACACGCCCGCCGGTTCCATCAGGGAGATCGCGATCTTCTCGCCGCTGCTCGTCCTGGCGGTGCCCCTGCTGGACACGCTCCTGGTCCTCATCTACAGGAAACGGAGGGGCGTGCCCCTCCTCTCCGGCGACAGGAACCACCTGGCCCACAGGCTGATGCGCATCGGCATGAGCCACAGGGAGGCCGTGCTGCTCCTCTACGCGGTCGGGCTGCTCATGGGCATCCTGGCCCTGCTGCTCCCGACCCTGGCCCCCTACCAGGCCGTGCTCGTCTTTGCCCATGCCGTCGGTTTCTCGGCCATCATCGCATTCTTCATCTCGCGTGGAGAGAAGAGGAACAGGACCAGGGATGACCAGTAGACCCTTCGAGAGATCCGTCGCCCCCTGGCTGCTGATACTAGTGTCCGCCCTCGTCGTGTTCACTCTCCTGCCCAACAACAGATCGAGCATCCTGGTCAAGGAGCTCGCCTACTGCCTGGGCGGGGCCGCGGTCTCGCTGCTGGTGGCATCCGCGGCGGCGAGGGGGGTTCCCCTCAACCGCGCAGTGGACTGGAAGCTGGCGTCGGCCTTCCTCCTGCTCATGGCCTGGATGACGGCCCGCCACTTCTCCGGCGTGCCTTCCGTGAACGGCCCCAACATCATCATCAGCCTCGGCATGCTCGGTCTGACCACCGGGGCGGCCGGGCTCCTGCTCGACGACAAGGGCCGGATCACGGTGCAGTGGGGTCTTCTCGTGATAATGGCCCTGCTCTGCGTCTATTCGATGCTCCAGTGGATGAACGTCGTGATCTTCCCCTGGGATGTCTACCTCGGCTCCGGAGGCAGGGTCTCGGGTTCGCTGGGCAACCCGAACCTGCTGGGGGGCCTCGTCGCGGCCTTCATGCCCGCAGCCGTGGGGATCCTCATGGGATCGCGCATGGGCAGGGCCGCGAAGCTGTCGTCCATGGCCGCGTTCACGCTGATCTCGGTACTGACGATATCCGCCAGCGGCACCCGCGGGAGCCTGCTCGGGATGATCGCCGGCCTGGTCTTCATGGCGCTCTATTCGTCGACCGGCATCCGCGGGGGCTCCGGGAGGAGCCTGGTCATCCCGCTGGCGGCGCTGGCAGCCGTCGTGATAGTCGGCCTGCTGATGAAGGACAGGCTCATGGAGCTGTCCCGCCTCGGCGAGGGCACGGCGAGGGTGAGGCTGGTCATCTGGAGCGGCGCCCTGGCGCTCATAGCCGCCAATCCCTTCCTGGGATACGGCCCCGGCACGTTCCAGATCATCTTCCCGGCCGTGCGGAACCCGATGTACAGCATCCTGGGCACCAGCCACAACACGCTCCACGTCCACTGCGAGTACCTCGAGATACTCGTGGAGATCGGCATCGTGGGCGCGCTGTTCTTCGCGGCGGCTTTCTGGAGGCTCTTCTCCTCCTCGATGGACGACGGGTCGGGCGGGAGGAGGAGGCTGTCCGTCAGGGATGCCGGGATACTGGCGGGCATCATCGCCTTCCTCGGCGAGGCCTTCGTGTCGGTCAGCCTGAGATGGCCGCCCGGCGCCTTCGTGTTCGCGCTGTTCTGCGGCCTGCTCCTCTCGGGAGGCAGGGCGGGCGAAAGGGCCCTGCCCAGGGCGGTCGCCGTCCTGTTCCTGCTCCCTGCCCTGTTCATGGCACTCTGGGGCACGGAGCGTTACGTCACCGGCATGAGGTCCGGCCACTACCTCTTCCTGGGCAAGGACCAGTATCTGGACAAGATAGAGAGCGAACTCGGCCTGGCTGCCAATGCGGCCATGGCCTGGGAGCAGACGGGCGAAGAGGCCAGGCGGCAGGAGGCCCTGCAGCGGTTCCAGTACGCCTGGGTGTGCTGCGACAGCTCGATAGCGATCTGCACCAGGTGCGTCGAGGTAAACCCCGAGGAGCTCGGGGGATGGTACGGCCTCGGCAGCGCCTGGCTCACCAAGGCCATCCTCTATCAGCCCGCGAATCCGGCGCTCGCAAGGCTGACGCAGGAGGCCGGCTATCCCGCCGGCCGCGACCTCTCGCTCGAAGCCACCATGCAGGCTCTCGCCGCCTATGAATCCCTCAGGACGAGGGCTCCCGACTATGCCGAGCTCAACAACAACTTCGCGCTCACCTACACGAGGCTGGGCATGCCCGACATGACGATGAGGGCCATGAGAAGGGCCTATCAGCTCCATGGCCACAGGCGGGCCGACTACATACACCAGGCCATATCCCTCGCCCCCCTGGGAGGCGGCTTCGACGCCCTCCACATGATCTGGCTGGACAAGCTCCAGGGCATAGCCGGATCCAGCGCGACCGGCGACAGGACCGAATCCCGGATCGAGTCTGCGGAATGGACCTCGGGCTTCGCGATGCTCTTCCATCCGGAAGCCGCCGACAGCCTCTGCACGGCCCTCTCATCCACCTGCGACGAGCTCCCGGCCGATATACGCCAGCGCCTGACGTCCGACCTGGCGGACCAGGCGGCAATGGCAGCCACCGACGCCGACCTCTTCCGCAGGGCCATGGCCTGCGACACCACGGGGCTCCTGGCCCTGGCCGAGGGCGGGATGGCATCGACGGACGCCCTGCTGCCCGGACATCTGGCGGCGAGAGCGGTGGCCCTCTCCCTGAAGGGCGATCCCCGTGGCCCCGAAGGGATGGTCGACCTGTCCGTGTGCCTCCTCACCGACGGTTTCGAATGGATATCCCTCTGGCCGCCGGACGGGATCGTGCCGCTGCAGGTCATGGCCGCGCTGCCGCGGACGGGGACGGTTCCCGCATGGAGGGGCACCTTCCTGAAGACTGTCCTCGGCCTCCAGGACGTGGACATGTTCCTCATGAACCGGATCATGATCTCGCGGAGCGACTTCCGTGACAACGTGCCCCCTGACGTCCTGTCGCGCTTCGAGAGCGTCTGGTACGGGACTGGGGGGATGCTCGCCGCGAGGGATCTCGATCCCGGTTCGCCGGAGCCCTGGGTACCGGGATCGGCGATGGCCTCGGCCGCCGGGCTGGCCGACAGCATCGCGCTCACCGGCGCGGAAGGCGTGCGCACTTCGATAGCGTTCCACTTCCTGATCGCGAGCTCCTTCTGGGTCGAGTCCCAGGGCTATACGGAAATCCAGCGCGACTTCCTCCTGGCGCGGATCGACACGCTCAGGACCTCGCTGGATTCCCTGCTGGGCCCCGAGGAGGCGATGTACTCGATGTACGCGCTCTTCGGGGAGATCGAACCACTGCTGAGGACGCGGTTCGGCGAAGCCGGCAATCCCTTCGTCGACATCCTGGAGGATGACATCATAGAGGGGGACGTCCTGGCCTCGGTGATGTGATCCCCGGCCGGGGGATGGCGGCCGGCCCGCCGCGGCCCCGCCGCCCTTGTCAGGATTGGCGTTTCCAGCTAGATTCAAGCGCTAAAAGCTCCTGCATGCGTACGAGCCGCGCGGGCGGGTGTACCTGCCAGCGGGGCGGTTTTGTACTTTACTGGGGGGATGCCGACTGGACGCGGCCCGGTTGAGGGAATCGCTCGAGACGCTCGCGAGCGGCATGGGCCTCCTCGTGGTGGACGCGGGGTGGTTCCAGACCGGCAGGCGGGCCGTACTGAGGGTCCTGGTCGACCGGCCCGGCAGGGTGACTGTCGGCGAATGCGCGGCTCTCTCCAGGGCGATCGAGGACATGCTCGACCGCGAGATGGTCGAATCCGGGTCCTACGTTCTCGAGGTCGGCTCGCCCGGGGTCGGGCGCAGGCTCGAGTCCGAGAACGACTGGCTGAGATGCGTCGGCAGGACCATCAGGGTCGAGGCCGGCGGCGAGACTTTCGAGGGCGAGCTCCTGTCCTTCGAGGGCGGATGCCTCGTCCTTCCCGGGGGCAGGATAGTGCCGGTCTCGGTCGTGACGCGCGCCGTCGAAGTCCTGGAGACGGGTGTGAACAAGGGCAGGAAGGCCTGACGGGCGCAGCCGGTCGGGAGCCCATTTCCGGTTAGGGAGAACGAAGTGTCGAACTACGACAGGATTGACGCTCTCGCGAGGCTGGTCAGAGAAAAGGGCGTGAACAAGGAGGTCCTCGTCAGGAGCCTGTTCCAGGCCCTGATGAAGGCCACCGAACTCGAGTACGGAAGCCCGCAGGACATCAGGATCTCGTGGGATCACCAGCTCGGCGACGTCAGGCTGGAAGCCGTGATGGAGGTCGTCGAGAACGTCGAGGAGGGCAGCGAGCACCTCCAGATAGCCAGGAAGAAGGCCCGGAAGATCAAGCCCGACGCCGAGAACGGCGAGAAGATCTCGATGCCGGTCGACATCTCCGAGTTCCAGCGCTCATCCGTCAACGTGTTCAGGCAGGAGTTCCTGACCCTGGTCAGGATGGCGGAGCGCGAACAGGTCCAGCACGAGTACGAGGACAAGATCGGCCACATCATCCCCAGGTGCCGTGTCCAGCAGGTCTACAGGAACAGGGTCCTGGTCCAGGTCGCCGGGCGCATCGAGGCCGTCGTGCCCGCCGAGGAGCGGGCCAGGGGCGAGCGCTACAACCAGAACGACCCGATCCTCCCCGTCCTCATCAGGGTCGAGAAGCCCGATTCGATGGAGCCCCAGCTCGTCCTCTCCAGGGCCACGCCTCTCCTGGTCAAGCGGCTCTTCGAGCGCGAAGCCCCCGAGATCGAGGAGGGCGTCGTCGAAGTCCGGGCCATAGCCCGCGAGCCGGGCGTCAGGACCAAGCTCGCGGTGGCGAGCAACGACCACAGGGTCGATGCAGTGGGAACCTTCGTGGGAGTGAAGGGGAGCAGGGTCCAGGCCGTGATGAGGGAGCTCAACGGCGAGAGGATCGACATCATCCCCTGGACCATGGACCGCAGGGTGCTCGTCACCCACGCCCTCCTGCCCGCTACGGTGCTCAACGTCGACCAGACGCGCGAGACCGATCCGGAAACGGGCGAGGAGCGGATCAGGATGATCGCGATAGTCCCCGACGACCACCTCTCCCTCGCCATCGGCAAGAACGGCCACAACGTCAGGCTTGCCGGCGAGCTGGTGGGCTCGAGGATAGACATAGAGACGCAGTCCCTCTGGGAGGAGCAGAAGCGCTGGGAGGAGATGCTCAGGGTCGAAGCCTCCGAGATCCCGGGGATAAGCGAAAAGCTCCTGGAGCGCCTGAGGGTCTCCGGGTACGACTCGGCCAACTCGATAGCGGAGGTCACCGAGGAGGATCTCCTCAAGGTGCACGGCATCGGGCCGGTCAAGGTCGGGCAGATCCATCAGGAGGCCAGGCGTCTGGTAGAGAAGCGTGCCATCGAGGTCGAGGCGCTCAGGGCGGAGCACGAGGCCGGCAGGGCCGCTTCCGACGGAGCCGGACAGGGCGGTGGAGATGACTGAGCAGCAGGCGGAGAAGAAGCAGCGGGTCTACGAGCTGGCCAGAGAGCTCAACATCTCGAGCGAGGCCCTCATCAAGGTGCTCACCGACATGCAGGTGGTCGTGAAGAGCCACATGAGCACCCTGACCGAGGATCAGCGCAAGAGCGTGGTCAGCAGGTTCGAGAAGGAGAAGCAGGAGGCGCGCGACCGCGCGTCGAAGTCCAAGAAGCGCAAGAAGCGCCGCAAGAAGGCGGTCGTGTCCGCAGAGGCGGTCAAGGCTGTGCGCGACACCGTCGCCCAGATGGGCTCGAATGCCGCCCGCAGTCAGAAGAAGCGCCGCAGGCGCTACCGCGAGGAGAAGCAGGAGCGCCACGAGAAGCTGACCGCGTCCGGCGAGGGCGAGGTCCTCCAGGTGACCGAGTTCACCTCCCCCTCCGAGCTGGCGGACCTCATGGACGTGCCTCTCAGCGAGGTCATCGCGAAGTGCCTCGAACTCGGCCTCATGACCACGGCCAACCAGAGGCTCGACGCCGATACGCTCGCGCTCGTGGCCGCCGAATTCGGGCACCACATCGAAACCGTCTCCGAGTACGGCGCCGAATCGATCGAGAAGCGCAGGGTCGAGAAGAGCTGCAGGGAGGTCCAGAGGGCCCCCGTGGTCACGATCATGGGTCACGTCGACCACGGCAAGACCGCCCTCCTCGACAGGATAAGGTCGACCAACGTCATATCGACCGAGGCCGGCGGCATAACGCAGCACATAGGCGCCTACGTGGCGAACGTCGCGGGTGGCAGGAGCGTCACCTTCATCGACACCCCGGGCCATGCCGCCTTCACGGCCATGAGGACCAGGGGCGCCCAGGTGACGGATGTAGTCGTCCTCGTCGTCGCTGGCGACAGCAGGGTGATGCCCCAGACCGAGGAGGCCATCGATCACGCGAAGGCCGCCGGAGTGCCGATAGTCGTGGCGATCACGAAGATGGACCTGCCCACGGCCAATCCCGACTTCATCAGGCAGGATCTGGCCAGCCACAAGGTGCTGGTGGAGGAGTGGAGCGGCGAGGTCCAGTGCGCCGAGGTCAGCGCCATCACGGGCCAGGGCGTGGACGATCTCCTGGACAAGATCCTGGTCCAGGCCGACATGCTCGATCTGAAGGCCTGCCCCGACCGCCCGGCCAGGGCCACGGTGCTCGAGGGCAGGGTCGACCCCTACCGCGGAACCGTCGCCAGCATCCTGATCCAGGACGGGACCCTCCATCTCGGCGACTCGTTCATCGCCGGCCAGTGCACCGGAAGGGTCAGGGCGCTCTACGACCAGAACAACGAGCCCGTCGAGGAGGCCGGCCCCAGCACTCCCATCCAGCTGATGGGCTGCACCGGGGTGCCCGAGGCCGGGGATTCCGTGACTGTGGTCGAGTCCGAGCAGGAGGCGAAGGAGATAGGCCTGAGGCGCCAGATCGTCGAGAGGGAGCGCGAGCTCCAGTCTCACCGGAAGATCACCCTCGAGGACTTCTTCAAGGCCGCCGCCGAAGGCGACAGCACCCTGAGGCTCATAGTCAAGGCCGACGTGCAGGGCTCGGCCGAGGCCATCGTGGACACCCTCACCAGGATGAACACCGACGAGGTGTCGGTCGACGTGATCAGGAGCGGGGCGGGCGGCATCGCCGAGAGCGACGTCATGCTCGCAGCCGCCTCCGGCGCCGTCATCGTCGGCTTCAGGGTGAGGCCCGACTCCAGGGCCCGCGAGCGTGCCGCGGCGAGCGGAGTCGACATCCAGTGCTTCAGCATCATCTACGATGTCGAGGATACCGTCAGGAAGGCTCTTTCCGGCCTCCTGAAGCCCGAGAAGCGCGAGGAGTTCCTGGGTTCCGCCGAGATACGCCAGATCTTCCGCGTCCCGAAGATCGGGACCATAGCAGGGTGCTACGTGGTCGGAGGCGTGGTGAAGCGGAACTCCCGCTTCCGTCTGGTGCGGAACGGCGTGGTCGTGTGGGAGGGCCAGCTCTCGTCCCTGAAGCACTTCAAGGACGACCGCAGGGAGGTCGCCGCAGGCTACGAGTGCGGCATCGGCCTCGAGGGCTATGCCGATCTGAAGTCGGGCGATACCATCGAGTGCTACGAGATAGTCGAGGTGTCGAGGGAGCTCTAGCTCCGATCCGATGAAGGAGAGAAGGTTCCAGAGGCTCACGGAGACCGTCCGTGCAGAGATAGAGGGAATCCTGCGGACCGAGATCGCCGATCCCAGGATAGGATTCATCACCGTGACCCGCGTGAAGCTGTCTCCCGACGCCACCCACGCGTTCATCTTCTTCTCGACCCTCGGCACCGACGAGGAGAAACGCCGTTCCAGGGATGCCATGGAGTCGGCGAAGGGCTATGCCCGCCGCCTGCTGGCCGAGAGGCTCAGCCTCAGGACCGTGCCCGAACTCCACTTCCTCCAGGACAGTTCGATCGAGGAAGGCGAGGAGGTCCTCAGGCTGATGAGGAAGATGGACCGGAAGGATACATGACCCTCGATCCCCGTGGGGGCCGCGGGGCCGTCTACCTGCTGGACAAGCCGTCGGGATGCACCTCGAGGAGGGCCGCGGCGGGAGTCGCACGATTCTGGGGATACCGCAGGTTCGGACATGCCGGGACTCTCGATCCCTCTGCATCCGGAGTGCTGCCAGTCCTCCTCGGGTGTGCGACGAGGCTTTCGGCCTACCTGTCGGGGCACGAGAAGCGCTACTCCTTCGAGGTCGTCACGGGCATCGAGACGGATTCCCTCGATTCGGAGGGCACCGTCGTCGGCAGGGCCGATCCGGTGACTCCGGCCCCCGATGATCTCGCGAGGGTCCTCGAGCGGTTCGAGGGCGTATTCGAACAGAAGGTGCCGGCCTTTTCGGCCGTCAAGATAGGCGGCCTGGCCTCCTTCCGCATCGCGAGGGCCGGCGGTTCGCCCGAAACGCCTTCGCGCCGCGTGACCGCCCGATCCTGGGAGATCCAGTGGATCAGTGACGGGAGGTTCAGGCTCGCTGTCACCGTGTCTCCGGGCACCTACATCAGGGCTCTCGCCTCGGACATCGGGGCGGCCCTGGGCTGCGGCGCCCATGCCGCCGGCATCGTCAGGGAATCGTACGGAGCCTTCACCAGGGCGGAGTGTGCTGCCGGGCCCGATTCCCCCGGCTCCCTGCTCGCCCCGGCACAGGCGATGAGGGGATATCCCGCAAGGGTCCTGACCGGGGAGGAGGCATCCCGGGTGTCGCACGGGAACCCGGTGGAGGATGCCACCGTGGGGACGGTCGCGCTGCTCGAAGGGCCGGGAGGGGAGCTCCTCGCCGTGGGAACCGGCGACGGGCGGTTCATAAGGCCCGTGACCGTGCTCCCGGCATGCCCGGAACGCTCTTGACTCCTTTAACTTTCTCCCCCGGTCCCCGGGCGGGGAGGCAACGTTCACCGATGTACGGGACAGGCAGATCTGTCGTTGATGCTGGTCCGCTCGGAGGTCTGCTCGATTGAAGGTTCTTGCGCTGGGACCGGATTCACGGATGTTTCGCGGGTCCGTTGCCGGGTCTTCGGCCGGACTAGAAGGCGGAACGGATTGAAGGTCCTGGCTCTGGGCGGTTTCGACGGGCTCCACAGGGGCCACATGGCCATCGTGGAGCGGGCTGTCAGCATCTCTCCGGACGCGTCGGTGCTGTGCTTCGAACCCGTGCCCCGGCAGGTCCTGGCCTGCGCGAAGCATGCGAGGTTGACGACGCCCGGCGAAAGACGCAAAATCCTCTCGGAAGCGGGTCTCTGCGGTCTGGTCGTGCACCCCTTCGACGGTGCCACGATGGCCTCGGGTCCGTGCGAGTTCCTGGACGCCATTCTGGAATCATGCTGCTTCGAGCAGATCGTCGTTGGCTATGATTTCGGCTTCGGCTCGGGGAGGGCGGGTTCCGCCCCCACGCTGAGGGCGTGGTGCAGCGAGAGGTCCGTGGGCCTCCATGTGGTCGATCCGGTGTGTCACGGCGGGGAGCCGGTGAAGAGCCGCCGGATAAGGCTGCTGGTTTCGCAGGCCGGGCTGGACGAGGCTGCGGAACTCCTGGGAAGGGAATACTCGGCCCTCGGGGCCGTTTCGAGGGGCACGGGCCTGAGCAGCAAGCTCGGATTCCCGACCCTGAATGTCCGGGTGCCCGAAGCCAAGCTCCTCCCGCCACCGGGGAGCTACGCGGCAACGGTGGATCTGGACGGATCGGTCCGTCCCGCGGCGGTTTTCATACCCCGCGGGGATGCCTGCATCTGCGAGGCTCACATACCGGGCTGGTCGGGAGATGCGTACGGGAGAGCCGCCTGGATAGGGTTCCGGTGGTTCCTGAGGCCGCCCGAGAGCGGCCTGACGAGTGGTGAACTGACAGGTAGGATCGCTCGTGATGTCGAGCGGGTTCTGGAGGTAGTGAAGGGATGAGCATCACAGCCGAGAAGAAGGCCGAGCTGGTGAAGACCTTCGGTGCGAGCGAGAGCGACACCGGCAAGCCGGAGGTCCAGATAGCGATAATGTCCGAGCGCATCCGGGAGCTCACCGAGCACAGCAAGCGCCATCCCCACGACAGCAACGGCAGGCGCGGCCTCCTGAAGCTCGTGGGCAAGCGCCGCAGGCTCCTCCAGTACCTCGAATCCACCGAGGTGGAGCGCTACAGAAAGATCGTGAACGACCTGGGTCTGAGGAGATAGACCCGCGGTCCGTCCCGGCGGCGCCACACGGGCGGCGTCGGGCGGCCATCATGAGAGGAAGAAGATGCCCTTCAAAGTCGAGACGATGGTTGCCGGACGCAAGCTCAGCATCGAGACCGGCCATCTCGCCAAGCAGGCTGATGGCGCGGCCCTGGTCAGATATGGCGACTCCGTGGTCCTCACGGCCGCGGTCTCCGATCTGGAGGCCAGGCCCGGACAGGACTTCCTGCCCCTGACGGTCGAGTACCGCGAGCGCACGTACGCCGCGGGCAAGATCCCCGGCGGGTTCTTCAAGCGCGAGGGCAGGCCCAGCGAGGCCGAGATCCTCGCCGCGAGGCTGATCGACAGACCGATAAGGCCCCTCTTCCCCGAGGGCTACGGCTGCGAGACCCAGGTATACTGCATGGTGATCAGCTCCGACTCCGAGAACGATCCCGACCTGCTGGGAATGATAGGGGCGTCGGCCTCGCTGATGCTCTCCGACATCCCCTGGAAGGGCCCGGTCTCCGCTGTGCGGATCGGCCGCATCAGCGACCGCTTCGTGGTCAACCCCACGCTCGCCGAGCTCGAAGAGACCAATCTCGACATAGTCGTCGCCGTCCGCGGGACCGACGTGGTCATGCTCGAGGGCGGCTGCAGCCAGGTGCCCGAGAGCGTGGTGCTCGAAGCCATCGAGATCGCGAGAGCCGAGGCCATGAGGATCAACGAGCTCCAGCTCGAGATCGTCAGGCAGGCGGGGCGCGAGAAGCGCACCCACACCCCGATCGCCATACCCGAGGGCCTGGCCCAGGCCGTCGAGGCCGTCGCCGTCCCCGAATTCGACGGAGTCTACGGCCACGGGCGCAAGGAGATGTGGGGACAGGCCGTGGACAGGGCTGTCGCCCGCGCCGACGAGCTCGCCGAGCGCTTCGGCTTCCAGCCCGCTGACGACGCCTGGCGGCACGTCCGCGACAACGTGATGGAGAAGATCGAGAAGGCCTATGTCCGCCGGAAGCTCGCGGTGGAGAAGATCCGCTTCGACGGGCGCTCGCCCGACCAGATCCGGAACATCGAATGCGAGATCGGGCTGGTCCCCAGGGCTCACGGTTCCGCGGTCTTCACCCGGGGCGAGACCCAGGCGCTGGTCGCGGCCACTCTCGGCGGCGACAGCGACGAGCAGAGGATCGACGCCATCACTGGCGAGTACACCAAGCGGTTCATGCTGCACTACAACTTCCCGTCCTTCAGCGTGGGCGAGGTCAAGCCCATCAGGGGGCCCGGAAGGCGCGAGATCGGGCACGGCCACCTGGCCGAGCGCGGCATACAGGCCGTCATGCCCGACGAAGAGGCCTTCCCGTACACGGTCCGCGTCGTGTCCGACATCCTCGAGTCGAACGGCTCGTCCTCGATGGCCACGGTCTGCGGCGGCACGCTCTGCCTGATGGACGCTGGGGTCCCCATAAAGGCCCCGGTTGCCGGCATAGCGCTCGGGCTCGCCAAGCACGGCGATGACTACGTAGTGCTGACCGACATCGCCGGTGTCGAGGACCACCTAGGCGAGATGGACTTCAAGATCGCCGGCACCAGGAACGGTGTGACGGCCGTACAGATGGACCTCAAGATCGAGGGCATCTCGACGGCGATGCTGGCCGAGGCTTTCGAGAAGGCGAAGCTGGGCAGGGAGCACATCCTCGGCATCATGCAGGCCGCGATCGCAGAGCCAAGGGCCGAGCTGAGCCCGTATGCCCCCAGGGTGAGCACCACCCGGATCAACCCCGACAAGATCGGCAAGCTGATCGGCCCCGGCGGCAAGATGATCCGCTCCATCCAGGAGGAGGCCGGCGTCAAGATCGACATCTGCGACGACGGCACGGTGCGCATCCTCTCGACCGACTCCACGGCGGCAGCCAAGGCCATGAAGATGGTCGAGGACATCGTCGGCGTCCCGCAGGTGGGCAAGATCTACGAGGGAACGGTCTCGACCGTGGCCAAGTTCGGCGCCTTCGTCGAGATTATGCCCGGCACCGACGGGCTGGTCCACGTCAGCGAGATAAGCAACGAGCGCGTGAACGAGGTTTCCGACGTGCTCAAGAGGGGCGACCGTGTGAGGGTGAAGGTCCTGGAGATCCGGGACGACGGCAAGATCAACCTCACCATGAAGAGGGTCGACGAGGACGCGTCCGGGGAATCCGGCCGCTCCTGACGGCCCGGGCCGCTTGAAGAGGATACTCGTCGAGGTCCTGCCCCACGGGGAGGGGCTGCCCCTCCCCGCGAGGGCGACCGGAGGCTCGAGCGGTTTCGACCTCCTGGCCGCGGTTGAGGATCCCGTAACCATCCTCCCTGGCGGCAGGGCGCTCGTCCCCACGGGGATCAGGGTGGCCATCCCCGAAGGGTACGAATGGCAGGTGAGGCCCCGCAGCGGCATGGCCGCGAAGCTGGGCCTCACGGTCCTGAACTCCCCCGGCACTGTCGACTCCGACTACAGGGGAGAGGTCAAGGTCATCCTCGTGAACCACGGCGAAGGTCCGGCAACCATTGCGAGGGGCGACAGGATCGCGCAGGCGGTCCTCTGCGAAGTCCCGGCCGCGGAGCTGGCCAGGGTGGAGAGCCTTCCCGCGACAGGGAGGGGAGATGGCGGGTTCGGTCACACGGGGCGCGCTTAGTCTCGCGGCTGCCGCCATCCTCGCAGCCTCGGCCGGGTGCGCCTACAGCTTCACGGGCAACCTCCCCGGGCATCTCTCCACCGTCCGCGTTGCCCAGTTCAGGAGCTCCGTCCAGGAATACGGGCTCGAGCAGGAGCTGAACTCGCTCTTCGTCTCGGAGCTGATCTCGGGCGGACGCCTGTCGGTGGTCACCGAGTCCCCGGACGCCCTCGTGGAATGCCAGGTGACGGGCTTCTTCAGGACCCCCTACTCCTTCTCGGCATCGGAGGAGATCGAGGAGTACAAGCTCGAGATGAGGGTGTCCCTAGAGTTCACGGACCTCGTGATGGATCGGAGCATCCTCGACGATGAACCCGTGGACGAATGGATTGTGTATGATCCCGACCTGGAGGAATACTCCACGGCGAAACAGCGCCTCCTCGGCATCGTGGCAGAGGAGATGGCGAGGCGGTGCATCTCTGGATGGTGAAGCAGTGGCAGTGACGGGCATGGCGGGAAGCAGGCGCGGGGCGATCAGGCCCGGCTGCCTCATCTGGGGAGCTCTGGGCCTTCTTGTCGTTGTCATGATCTGGAAGATGGTCGACTTCCATCTCCTCGGTCCGGCGAGCGTGAGGGCGGCGGTCAACGATGCGTACGACTCCGTGAGGGCCTTCAGGGGAACCGAAGTCGAGAGGCGTGCGGTCTGCCGCGAGGCCTGGAACTCGCTTCGCGACTCCACCGACAACCCGCTCGTGCTCCAGTGCCGGGGACCTCTGGGCTGCGACCTCACGTTCACCGACGACAGCATCTACGTCGCCTATCCCGACACCCTCTACTTCCCCCTGTTCGGTGAATACCACAAGGTCTTCCGGATCGGACGCGTCTTCTAGTGGACATATCCACCGAGTGGAGGAACAGGCACCCCAGGGCTCCGCGCCAGTACGGCAAGGTGCTGCTGCTGATCCTCATACTCGCTCTGGTGCTGATCATGATACTCGGTTCCGACACGATCGCATCGGGTTTCACGGCCCTCATCGGGTCTCCGGGAGCCTGATGAAGGGCGGGCGGGACGGCGTATTCGACGCCCATGTCGACACGCTCCTGAAGGCCGACGATGCCTCCTGGGTCACCGGCGGTTCCGGACAGATCCACTTCGACCTGCCCAGGGCGGAGGCTTCGGGTGTCGGAACGGTCGTGGCGGCCATCTGCGCCGAGGCCTGGAAGGATCCGGCGAAGGCATTCCGAAAGGGCATGGACGCCTGGAAGGGCATCGGCTCGACGCGCGTAGAGATCCTGCTCGGGCTGGAGGGATGCGAATCCATCGCCGCGGGCTGGATCACCGACGACGAGCTCGCGTGCGTCTCCATCGCGAGCCTAACATGGAACGGCATGAATTCCTACGGCGGCGGGATCGGCACCGACGAGGACCTGACGCCCGCCGGGAGGAAGCTCGCCGGCAGGCTCATCAGATCAGGCATCCTCGTGGATGTATCGCACCTCTGCGACAGGTCGCGGGCTTCGGTGCTCTCGATGGGTCTGCCGGTCGTGGCGACCCACTGCAACTGCAGGCGCTACTGCGACATCCCGAGGAACCTGCCGGACGACGACATCCGTGAGATCGCCCGCCTGGGCGGAGTGGTCGGCATCACCCTCGTTCCCGACTTCCTGGGGGCCGACGCGGGGATGGGAACGGTGCTCGACCATGTCCGGCATGCCGTGGACGTCGCAGGCATCGAGCACGTCGGTTTCGGCAGCGATTTCGACGGGGTGACGAACCTGCCCTCGGGCATCACGGGCTGCGAGTCGTGGCCCTCGATCCTCTCGTACCTGGCCGGCGCCGGTTTCAAGGAGATCGACGTGCACAGGATGGCCGGATCCAACTGGAGGCGCGTCTTCAACCAGATCAGGGGGCGGCGTTGAGATACCTCATCCTCGCGGCGCTGGCGGCGGTTCCCGCCTTCGCTCAGACACAGTTCGAGTTCGGCGTCGTCGAATCCCTCATCGAGGGCGATCCCTTCGTCAGCGTGATGAGGATAGACATCTCGGCCGGTACGCCGGCCCCGGGGTGCAACACGCTTGAGATATCCACCCGCGCGGGCCTCGACCTTCGCGGAACCGGACTCTCCCTCTGCGTCGACACCGTGGGCTCCTCGGGCATGACCTTCCAGGGCCAGAGCCTGTTCGACATCGATCTGCTCTCGGCACCATTCGACAGGGTGCTCGACGTCATCCTCGCGAAGGACGCCGAGTTCCCGTCGACCGGCATCACCCACGTCAGGCTCGATCTCGTCTCGTACGACGACATGAGCTGGGTCTCGCTCTCGTTCCCTCTCGGTCTCGCCGACAGCCTGCGCAGGGGCCTCGTGGACAGGGAGCAGTTCTGGTCCATGGCCGACGTGTCGATGCTCGAGGTCGGCACCGCCTCCACGCCCCTAGAGTTCCGCCCGCCTCTCGCGTTCCAGCTGTCCGAGTCCCGTACGGTGACCGAAATCGTCGAGGAGCCGGTCGAGCGCGGCGGTCAGGCGTGGAAGTCGCTGATCCTGCCGGGATGGGGCCAGATCTCGTCGGGTGAGGGCATCGGCTGGGTCAACCTTCTCGTCGAGGCAGGCGCCGTCGGGCTCTACCTTTCCGACTACGAGGAGGAGGGGCTGGCGGTGCTGGGAACCAATCACGTCATCAGCTTCTTCGACCTTCTGTAGGGAGGCGCGGATATGAGAGGCTTCGCCAACATCATGTTCTTCCTGGCCCTCGTCTCCTGGACGGCGGCCTTCTTCACCGGCCCGGCGAACGGGATGATCTGGAAGGTGGGGGGATACTCGCTGTTCATGGCCGGGCTCGGCGTGTTCCTCCACCTGCTGGCCATCGTCTTTCCCGGATCCGCTCCGGTCCACAGGCCGGTCAGGAAGAGCGACCTCCGCAAGTGCCGCACCTGCGGCCGGCCGGCGATTCCCGGCTCCGATCTCTGCAAGTACCACACGGACGAGATGAGGGCCCTCGATGGCGGAGGGATGCGCTAGCAGAATCCGTCCGGGCCGCCTGCTCCCCGCGGTCCTCGTCCTGTCGCTCGTCCTGGCGGCCGGGTACAGGATACTCTCCGGGAGAGGATCGGAAGTCGAGGTCAGGCGGTCCTTCCCTGCCATGGGCACCATCGCCGGCCTCATCGTGGTGGCCGACGAAGCCTCGGCCGACTCCATAGCCGACTGCATGGCCGCTCTCGTCACGGCGCTCGACCGCGATCTCGATCCTGAAGGCACGGGCTCCCTCGGGCGACTCGACGCCACGGGATCGTGCATCCCGTCGCCCGACCTCGCCAGGCTTACAGCGCTTTCCCGGGAGCTGACGGCATCCACCGGCGGAAGGTTCGATCCCACGATACGGCCGCTGGTCGAACTCTGGGGGTTCGAAGGCACGCCCGCGGTTCCGGAGTCGTCGTCGGTCGACTCCGCGCTGGCCCTGTGCGGATGGAGCCGCTTCTCCGAAGACGGGCGCAGGCTGGTGGCGGAGCCCGGCTCCGGGCTGGACATGGGTGCGATAGCCGCCGGATACGCGGCGGACAGGGCCTACGATCTCGCAGTCGGCATGGGTGCGCGGGCCGTGCTCGTGGATATGGGCGGAGAGATACGCTGCGGCGGCAGGATATGGCGCATCGCCGTCCGGCATCCCCGTGGCGACGGTTTCTACACCGTGATCGAGACGGACGGGGGAGCCGTCTCCACCTCCGGCGACTACGAGAGCTTCTTCATCGAGGACGGCAGGCGCTGGTCGCACATCCTCGACCCGGCGACGGGCTGGCCGGCGGCCGTTCCGGCGTCGGTCACGGTGATGCACGACAGGGCCGACATGGCCGATGCCCTCTCGACAGCGCTGGCGGTGGCCGGATCCTCGATGAGACCCTGTGAGACAGGGGCTTCCGGGGTGCTCGTGCTCACAGAGCTGCCCGGCGGAGGCCTCGGGGAGACCCGGTACGGCACCCTCGACTGATCCGCGCTGGGTGACCCGGGCCGGTGACGCGGACGGGAACGGTGGCGCGTGGCGCTGCCTGCTCTGCCCGAGGCGCTGCCTCTGGACTGCGAGGGAGCCACTCGGCAGGTGCAGGGTCAGGGGCCTCTCGGGAGGATCGCCCTCCCTCCCTGGATGGGGCAGGTGCGTCGGCATCTCGGCCGATCCCATCGAGAAGAAGCCCCTGTATCACTTCCATCCCGGGACGATGGTCCTGTCGACGGGTCCGGCGGGATGCAACCTGTCGTGCAGCTTCTGCCAGAACTGGGAGATCTCCCAGCAGGAGAGCCCCACCAGGCTCGTCGCCCCGGCCGACCTGGCCTCCGCGGCGGTCTCTGGCGGCAGCTCGGGCCTCGCCTTCACATACACCGAACCCGTCGTGTGGCTCGAGTACATAGTCGAGACGGCTCCGATCGTGCGGCGTGCCGGCGGGTTCATCGTGATGGTCTCGAACGGCTACGTCGAACCGGGCCCGCTGGACGAGCTCCTCGAAGTCACCGACGCGTGGAACGTCGACCTCAAGGGCTGGCGCGACAGCTTCTACCGAGGCCTGTGCGGCGGTTCGCGGGAACCCGTCCTGCGTTCGATCGAGAGGATCGCGGGGTCGGGCAGGCATCTCGAGGTGACGTTCCTGCTCATCCCCGGCGAGAACGACGATCCGGCCGACTGGCCCGAAATGGCCTCCTGGCTCTCCGACCATGCCGGCCGCGCCACGCCGCTGCACATCTCGCGGTACTTCCCGCGCTACAGGATGGACAGGCCGCCTACCCCTCCGGACACGATACGCAGGGCTGTGGAGGCGTTCTCGAAGCGGCTCGATTTCGTCTATCCCGGCAACCTGGGCGGGGAATGCGACACCCTTTGCCCCGAGTGTGGGACAGTATTGATAGAAAGATCGGGTTATTCCGTCAGAATAGCAGCAATGTCATCGGGACGCTGTATGAAATGTGGCAGGGATGTCGGCATCGTCACGTGAATGGCCGCTCTTCCGCCCCGCCGATCTGGTTCTATACGCCTTCCTCGCTGCACTGACGGTTGCGCTGGCTGGCGGCGGCACGGGTGGCGCCTCGAGGCTGATGGTCCACTCGCCCCATGGAGAGTCTTCGTTCGACCTGGGCAGGGACACCTCGTTCACCGTGGAAGGGAGGCTGGGCCCCCTGGCGGTCGAGATCTCCGGGGGACGGGCGAGGATCGTGTCGTCACCATGCCCGGGGAGGCAGTGCGTGGAGGCGGGATGGGTGACGGAGGCAGGAGAGTGCTCGGCCTGCATGCCGTCGGAGGTCTGGATATGCATCGAGGGAGGGCCCGGAGGGGCTCCCGACGCCGTCACCCACTAGAACGCCCGATGAATATCTCGAACCTGTCCCTGCCTGCCTTGCACACCGGGCATACGCCGGGAGGATTATCCCTTGCACATAGATAGCCGCATACACGACACCGCCATACCGGATATGGAAGACCTGAGCTAGGAATAGTGTCCCTCTCGACGGACGGACCTCCCGTGGGTCTCCTCTCCGGCACCGGGGCGGCGTTCCCTTCGCCCCGGGCGATCTCCGAACTGACGTACAGGGCGCAGTAGCAGCTTCCGAACTCGTCCAGATCGGCATCCCTGTAGTCGCAGGGGCAGACGATATCCCGGTCGGCCTTCGCATCACCGGATGCCAGCCTGCACGGGCAGGCCGGGTAGCCGTACCTTGCGGTGTTGAGCGCGAGCCCCTGTGCGAGTTCGAGGGCGAAGGCACGGTCGGGGTTGATGGAGTACCCGGAAGCCTCCGCCTCGTTCGTCAGCTTCGAGAGAAGAGCCTCCGGCTCCATATCAGCCAAGGGCCTCTCTGAGGGCCTTCTCGTCGAAGCCCGTGATGACCCTGGCTCCTCCGATGACGATCGTAGGGAACGACCTGCGCGGATTGAACGCTGCCATCGCCTCGACCGCCTCGTCCCTGTCCGCCGGTTCGAGAAGGTCGACGTATATGTAGGAGTACGCGATGCCCAGCGAATCCAGGTACTGGCGAGCCCTGCGGCACCATACGCATGTGCTCAGGGCGTACAGCAGGACATCGCCCGCATCGCGCCCTTCGACCCTGGCCGGGAAGGCGCTCATCGCACCTTTCTGCCGGGGTATGCCTTCAGGCCCTCGCGGAGCACGGCCAGCGCAGTCCTCATGTTGTCCTCCTTGAGGACGTAGGCGATGCGGATCTCGTCGGTGCCGAGCCCGGGGGTGGCGTAGAAGCCCGCGGCGGGGGCGACCATCGTGGTCATCCTGTCGAAGCTGAACTCGTCGAGCATCCAGGCCGCGAACCTGTCGGAATCGTCGACAGGGATCCTTATGGTGGCGTAGAAGGCGCCCTCGGGCTTGAGGAAGAACACTCCCTCGACCCCCTCGAGCTCCGAGACCAGCACGTCGCGCCTGTTCTGATAGGTTCTCGCGACGTCGGCGAAGTATTCCTCGTGCAGGTTCTCGTACATGTAGGCCGCGCCGTACTGCGCCAGCGTCGGGGGGCAGAGCCTGGCCTGCCCGAACCTGCCCATCCCGTCCATGGCCTCTGCGTTCCTGCACACGATGTTACCCAGCCTCGCGCCGCACGAGCTGAAGCGCTTCGAGATGGAGTCCATCACGATGACCCTGTCCTCCATGCCCGCGAGCTCGAGCGTGGACTTGTGGACGCGGCCATCGAAGGTGAAGTCGCGGTAGACCTCGTCCGCGAGGAGGAACAGGTTGCGCCTGGTGCAGATCCCGGCCAGGCGGTCGAGCTCCCCGGCGGTCAGCACCGTCCCGGTCGGGTTGTTGGGATTGCAGATCAGGATCGCGCGGGTCCTGTCGTTGATGACCTTCTCGATCGCCTCGTCGGGAGGGAGGTGGAAGCCGTCCTCGACCCTCGAGCTCACGGGTACGAGCTTCACCCCGGCCATCGTGGCGAAACCGTTGTAGTTCGTGTAGAACGGCTCGAAGCACACCACTTCGCCGCCGTCGTCGCACACCGCCATCATGGCGAAGATCACTGCCTCCGAGCCGCCGGAGGTCACCATGACGTGCGCGGGCTGCACGTCGATGCCGGCGCGCCTGTAGTAGGAGCAGATGCCCTGCCTGAGCTCGGGTATGCCCACGCTGGGGCCGTAGGCCAGCACCTGGGGGGTTCTCCTGCTCATCGCATCCCAGTAGTCGGAGGGCGTGGGTATGTCGGGCTGGCCGATATTGAGGTGGAAAACCTCGATTCCGCGCTTCTTCGCGGCATCGGCCAGGGGGGTGAGCTTGCGGATGGGCGATGCCTGTATGAGCCTTGCGCGGCTGCTCACTGCGGGGGAGGCCAATGTTCTCTCCTTCCGGATTGTCCGCATGCGGCGGTATCCTCGTATATTGACGCGAGACTGCCGTGGAAAGCTATCCGCTCCAACCCGGAAAGGCAATAGGGCAGGCATGATACTCCGTCTCCTGGAGCAGGACATCGCCGGCACGCCCCCGGAGGCCGAGGAGCAGGCCGTCGAGGCCGCCTCGATCAGGCCCCTGCCCGACGCATTCATGCTCCCCGAGCTCTTCACCACGGGCTACGTCCTCGACAGGCTGCCCGGGCTGGCGCTGGACGGAGATGTCGATCCCCTGCCGCTTGTAAGGGCATTCTGCGCGCGCGAGGGAGTCTGGGCCGTGGCGGGGACCCTTCCCGTCTCCACTCCCCGCGGCATCGTGAACCGGCTCCATGTCATCTCCGGTGAAGGCGCCGTCGTGCACTGCACGGAGAAGGCCCATCTCTTCAGGCTCATGGGCGAGGACTCCGTCTTCACGCCGGGCTCGCCGTCCGGCACGTTCGTGACTCCCTGGATGGAGGCGGGCGCGGTGGTCTGCTACGATCTGCGGTTTCCCGAGCTCTCCCGCCGCCTCGCCCTGGCGGGGGTGCGCATGATCTTCGTCCCCGCCGAGTGGCCCGAGCCCCGGATGGAGCTCTTCAGGTGCCTCCTGCGGGCCAGGTCGGCCGAAGCCCAGATCTTCACGGCAGGATGCAATCCCGGAGGGGAGCATCTCGGCGTGAGGTTCGGCGGCGGCGGGGCCGTCTCCTCTCCTTCGGGGGCGCTGCTGCAGTGGAGGGATGTCGCGCCGGGCGTGCGCGACTTCGATATCGATCCGGAAGAAGTGCCGCGGGTGCGGCAGAAGATCGACTGCCTGTCGGACAGGCGTCCGGAGGTCTACTGATGAGGTTCCCAGCCCTGGCCGCACTCGCCGTCCTCCTCTTCTCCGCCGGTGCCGGCGGAGCCGGAGACCTGACGCTGACCTGGACCATGCCCCTGGACGACCTCTCGATCCAGGACGGCGCCTTCGGCGAGAGGGTGACCCTCCCCGGCGCCTCCCCCTCGGGGCATCCCGGAGAACCGGCCCTGCCGGCCGTGCCTCTCCTGGTCGCGCTGGCTCCCTGGACCGGGGTGGATTCGGTGTCGATCGTCTCCGTCGAGCGCACGGCGCTCCCGGGGCGCCATGACATCAGGCCCATGCAGCACGCAGTACCCATCTCCCGGCCCTGGGACTTCTCGCCGGTCGCCCGTGACGCCGAAGCATATTCAAGGGAGACCGGCGCCCCCGTGCTGTCACTCTCGGGCGGCGGCTCCCTGTTCGGCTATCCGGTTGCAGGCCTCGTGGTGAAGCCCCTTTCCTGGAATCCCTCCACCGGCAGGCTTTCGGCCGTCACCTCGCTGACGTTCACGCTCCACTGCTCGGCCGATCCCGACGGCTGCGCCCCCGCCGCGAGGAGTGCGGCCTCCGAGCGCACCGCAAGGGAGCTGGTGGCGGCATCCGTCCTCAACCCCGGCGACGTCGGTCCTTCGGGCGCGGTGATCCTCGATTCGCGCGACCTGCCCTACGGCGACTACCTCATCATCACGTCCGAGGCCCTGTCGGGCGCCTTCGAACCTCTCGCGGCCTTCAAGACCGAGATGGGGATACCGGCCTCGATCGTCACCATGGAGTACATCCAGGCCAACTACAGCGGTGTCGACGGACCCCAGAGGATGAGGCACTTCCTGCGGACCGTGTGGGACCAGGGAGCGCCCATGTACGTCCTCCTGGGAGGCGACGTCGACCAGGTCCCCGCGCGCAACTGCTGGGCCACCGCAGAGGGATACGTCGACTATCCCGCGGCCGACATCTACTTCAGCGACATGAACGACACGGCGCCCGGAGCCGACGCCTGGAACTTCGACAACGACGGGATCTGGGGCGAGATAGGCCAGGACGTGATGGACTATCATCCCGACTACCTCGTGGGCCGGGCCGCCTGCTCCACCACGGCCGAGGTGGGGATCTTCACCGGCAAGGTGACGGCCTACCAGATCCCCTCGGTCGACTCGAACGACACAGATCCCTGGTACACGTCGATGGGGTTCACCACCGCGATCCTGTGGACCGACCCCGCCTTCTGCCCGGGCTCGGCCGGCAAGGAGAAGGTCGACACCCTCTACACCCCGCCGGCCTGGCAGCCCGTGGTGAAGCATTATGAGGAGAACGGCACGCAGAGCCACGAACTGTCGATGGAGATGCTCAACCGCGGCATGCAGCTCGTGAACCACGCCGGACACGGCAGCGAGACGCTCGTATCGATCGGCGACGCCTACGGCTATCTCACCACGAGCGACTTCCAGGGCCTCACGAACATCTCGGCCCACGGCCGCGTGAGCATCTGGAACTCCCTCGCCTGCCTGGCCGGCTCGTTCGACACGTGCGACTGCCTGGCCGAGTCCTGGCTCAACGCCCCGAACGGCGGCGGGTTCTGCATGATGAACACCCGGTACGGATGGGGCGAGCCCACCGACCCGGGCAACCAGTGGTCCGACCTCGTCGACCAGCAGTTCTTCGCCGAGTTCTTCGTGAACGGCGTCTATCACCTGGGTGCGGCGCACGCGCTGGCCTGGGACGAGTTCATCCCCCTGATCCCCACCGACACCCACTATGACTGGATCGCCAAGTCGATCACCCTGTTCGGCGACCCCGAACTGCCAATGTGGAGCGAGGTGCCGCAGGGGGCTCTCTCCATGGACTGCCCCGCACACCTGGACGTGGGGGCGCAGACTGTCACGGTGACGCTCTCCGACGCCTTCGGGCCGGTGGAGGGGGGCAGGGTATGCATCCTGGCCGGGGAGTGGGACGATCCCGCCGGTTATGCCGTGGGCTTCACCAACGCAGCCGGACAGGCCGTGATCGACGTGACGATCGATGGCGCCCCGGGTACCGCCACCGTCACGGGATGGGCCAGGAACCATGCACCCGTATCCGAGGACCTGCTCGTCTACGGCGTGGGGATAGGCGGCGGGCCGTCGCCCTTCTCGACGTTCCTGGGTGCGCCGTCGCAGAATCCCGCCCTCGGGTCCGTGTCCTTCCGCTGGGGGATAGCCCAGGGTGGCGGCACGGTGGAGGTCCTCGACCTGGCGGGCCGGGTCGTCGACGTGATCCTGGTGAGCACTTCCAGCGGCTCCGGCGAGGCGGTATGGAACCTGGAGTGCGGAGACGGTTCCGAGGCCCCGTCGGGAGTGTATGTCGTCAGACTCTCGACCGGCACGGGCGAAGCGGCCACCAGGCGCATCGTCGTGATGAGGTAGGACATGCGCATCACGCTGATCGCGGCACTGGCCCTGGCAGCGCTCCTCGCAGTCGCCCCCGGGTGCGACGGTTTCAGGAACGAGGCCGAGACCCGCCAGTGCCGGGCCAACATGAACTCGCTCTCGACCGAACAGGCCCTCTATCGGACGACCAACGGCCGCTGGGCCTCCTCGATCGCGGAACTCGACCGTTTCTCCGGCAGGACCGTACCCCTTGCGTGCCCGTCCGACGGTAACGGGTACGTCATGGAAGCGGGCGGAGACGGATACACCGTCACCTGCCCGTGCGGCGAGCACGGCTCGATAGAGACGGGAAGCCCGAGCTGGACTGCCGGCGGGAGCATCGGAGGGGGTGGCGGGGGTTGAGGGTCCTGAACGGCGGGAGTTACCCGCTCCTGAGATTCGACAGGGGTGAGCGCTTCCCGGAGGCCCTGGCCGCGTGGTGTGCGGAGACGGGCGTCGGTGGAGCCGTGCTGCTATGCGGGGTCGGCATGATGGCCGACGTCGAGCTGGGAGTGTACGACGGCTCGGCCTACCGCAGGCGGGTCTTCCCCGGGCCCGACGAGGTTCTCTCGCTCTCCGGAAACGTCTCGATGCTCGACGGGAAGCCGTTCGTCCATGTCCACGCGGTCCTCGGCAGCCACGAATTCGAGGCCAGGGGAGGGCACCTCTTCGGGGGCACCGTGGCGGTGACCCTGGAAGTGGCTCTCCGCATTACGGATACGCCTATGGAGAGAGGCGAGGCCCAGGGAGCCTTCCGGCCCCTCCAGGCTCCAAAAGGTGACATTGCAGATACTTGACAGTTTCGCCGAGTGCCTTATCTTGTGGTGCTTTTTCCCGGTGGGGCTGTAGCTCAGTTGGTATGAGCACTTGACTGGCAGTCAAGGGGTCACGGGTTCGACTCCCGTCAGCTCCACCAGGTCCCCCTTTCCGGCGTGCGATTCCGCCGGGTGTGTCATGAAAACGCCGTCACGCCAGGGCGGCAGGGGTTCAATTGCCGCGGGGGCGTCGCGGCGGTCAGGAGGATCGAGATGACGAAGGCCGACATCGTTTCGAGCATCGCGGAAACCACCGGCCTTACGAAGAAGGAAGTTGCCACCGTGGTCAACCAGTTCTTCGCCGAGGTTAAGAAGGCCCTTGCTTCCAACGAGCACATCGAGGTCAGGGGCTTCGGTACATTCAAGGTAGTGAGCAGGAACCAGCGCAAGGCGCGCAACCCGCACACCGGCGAGGCCGTGGTCGTTCCCAAGCGGCTCGTCCCCGTCTTCAAGCCCTCGCGGGCCGTCAAGGAAGAGGTGGCCAAGTAAGTGCCTAACGGCAGGAAGCGCAAGCGGCTGAAGATCGCGACGCACAAGCGCAAGAAGCGTCGTCGCGCGAATCGGCACAAGAAGAAGATCCGTTAGCTTGAGAATCGTCGTTCTCTCGGACACTCACGTGCCGACGAGAGCGTCAGGGATCCCCGGCAGGGTTTACGAGGAATGCGCGAATTGCGATCTCGTCATCCATGCCGGGGATTTCGTCGAGTCCTTCGTGCTGGAGGACCTCGAACGCCTGGCGCCCGTGCGGGGCGTGCTGGGCAACATGGACGGCTTCGACCTGTCCAGGCTGCTCTCTCAGAAGCTCGTGTTCGAGCTCGAAGGCTCGAGGATCGGCCTGATCCACGGCTGGGGCCCCCCGTGGGACCTCGAGGCGAGGGTCAGGAAGTCCTTCGATGTCGAGCCTGACATCATCATCCACGGCCATTCCCACGAATGGCAGGAGAAGTGGACGGGGGAGAAGCTCCTCCTGAACCCCGGCTCCGCCTCTGGCGGCCACGGTTCCTCGTTCGCCGTCCTCACGCTCGAGGAGGGGGCGCTCCCCTCTGTCGAGAGGATCTCCCTCTAGTACCTTCCGATCTCAGTTCGATCGGCTCAGAAGCACGACTTGATCTCGGCCCATGTCTGGCCCTGCAACGCCATCGGACCGGAGACCGTAACCTGGAGGAGGGAGATGGTCCAGTCTACCGAGGCACCACCCCCGAAGGCCGATGCGGATGCCCTGAAGAGGAAGGTGATCTCCTGCCCGGCCGATGCGGGGAATGCCACCGAGTATGAAGCCAGATTGTCGATGCCGTCCCTGGCCGGGAATCCCCAGGAGTCGGAATCGAACAACACAGTGTAAGCTACTCCGTCCAGATATGCCTTGGCAGAGACAGTAGCGTAGGCCTCGCCGGTGGAGAACCATCCATCCAGCTCGTATTCGCAGGTCAGGCTGACGAGCACCGAGTCGGTCTCCATGGGCAGGACGATCGGCGCTGAATCCGATTCCAGGTCCGCCATGTTCGACACTGGCGGACCCCCCGACGCCCCGACCTGGACACAAGCCCCTTGAGGACCGAAGGTCCAGTCCGGCTCATCCGCGGTCCATCCGGGCGGCAGACTCTCGAATGTATACGAATAGACGACGTCGGCTGAAGCGAGTGAGGAGGCGAGAGCCAGAAGTGAAACCGATAGTTTCATCACGGCAACTCCTTACTCCTGAATAATCGGCACTTCCTAGTATATTAGAATGCCCCCGGATGACAACATCGGCCTCGAGGCCAGAACGCTTCATCCCGCTCATCTCCGCGTCCGCGGAGATGAGCAGGCATGACAGCGATTCGCCAGCTATCGGTATCCTTGAACGGCGAGTCGCGAGAATGCCGGAGCGTACTTCCTCAGACGATGCCCGAAGGGTTTTCCTCTGCAGCCTCTTTCGGCATCGCTGCTTTCCTGCTTTGATTCAAACTCGTTTTCATGCCCCCGTAACGCTCATCTCCGCGTCCGCGGAGATGAGCAGGCCCGTCAGTGGTTCGCCAATCTGCGAATACCGTGTCTGGCGAACCGCGAGAGGGCCGGAGCGTACTTCCTCAGACGATGCCCGAAGGGTTTACCTCTGCAGCCTCTTTCGGCATCGCTGCTTTCCTGCTATAATTCAAGCTCGTTTTCATGCCCCCGTAGCTCAATCCTTGAGCACCGCAAGAGCGGTGCGCGCGAAACGGAAGCGACAGCATGGTCCCGGAGGGACCTGCGAAAGCGATCGAGCCTTTCGGGGGCAGCGATATTCTGGTTTTGTCCTGGTTCTATCGGTGCCCCCGTAGCTCAGTTGGATAGAGCGTCGGCCTCCGGAGCCGAAAGCATGGGTTCGAGTCCCGTCGGGGGTACCATACTGGAC